>NZ_JFHK01000018.1 GCF_001636545.1 Kosmotoga arenicorallina S304
TTCAATTGAGGCAAAGCTATGCCGAGAAGTATAAAAACCGTTGGGAGATAGAAAGAACTATTAACATTCTACAAGAGTATTTCACTCTGGAATACATCTGGTATGTGAAAAACAGGAATTATGATGCGGTATTGGGTTTGGCCATATTGGCATACAACCTCTGTGTTATTTTCAATGTCTTGAACAGCCGTCCTCACAGAAAGGTGGCTGATATTATTGGTTGTTACTGATTTTCGAGACACCCTATACTAAGAAAATAATGACAGCGACCATGAATACATGCTTTTCTGAATGAATTCAGAGCTGATATACTTAAAACGAAACTCAATATCTTGCCAAAAGTGTTTAAAAATAACTTGTGCTTGCGCAGGCAGAACAAATCTGCCGTGATTGGACAGGGTATTAATTTGCATTTTGATAGAATTCAATCTCAGCACTTTTACTACCAGCATTTTTAAAGGGTCATTACCTGTGTTTTCTATACCGTGGGGAACGTCTTTCGACTTTATTAAACTTATGAATTAGTATATGATAAACTATAAATTAGTATATAGAAAACTAATATATGGGGTGAGGAATGAATTATTTAGACATTGAGAAAGTTTTGAAAGCACTGGATTTACAGCTCAAAAAAACAACAAAAGATTAGAGATTGTTATCTGTGGCGGATCAGCACTTTCTGTTATGGGACTCATAAGAAGGGTTACAAAAGATATAGACATTTTAGGAGTTGTCGATAGAAGTGGCGGAATTTTTAGAATAATTAAGGCAGATTTCCCTGATTGGCTTGAAGAAGCGTTAGCAAAAGTCGCGAGAGACTTTAATATTCCACATAACTGGATGAATCCCGGGCCAACTTCACTGGTTGACCTTGGCTTACCTAAAGGGTTAGAGGATCGACTTACAAAAAAGAATTATGGGAATAATCTGACGGTATATTACATTTCAAGATTTGATCAGATACATTTTAAGCTATATGCATCAGTAGATAGAGGAGGGTACCATGTGGATGATCTTCTCAAATTGAAACCGACAAGCGAGGAGATAGAAATAGCTGCTCGTTGGAGCATGACTCATGATGTGTCTGAAGGATACCGAAAAGTCCTAAAAAGCTTGTTAAAAAGGCTGGGCTATGATGATGTTGTCGAAAGAATTTAAGAACCATTTGATTGAAACATCGATATCTATATTATGGGATCAATGGAAGAATCTGGGAGCCTGGATTGAACCAGGAGAGAAGTTTAAATTTTATTCTGACCCAGAGGCCTCTGTTCTTTTTTCGATGTATTTTGCAAATCATGAAAAGCGATTTGGAAAAATCATAGAAGAATGGATTGCGGTAAATAGACAGCACTTAAATGCGACACGCTTGAAAAGGCTCTCAAAGATGTTTCCCAATAAATGCAGGATTTTTGATCATGTAGAATCCAAAATGCAGATTCCAGGAAAACCAAAATTTGTAAGCAAACTTGATATACTGCTACCCGAAAATCTCTTGCCAAGATTAAGGTTCCTTTTTGGATGTTCAACAAAAGCAGAGGTTGTTTTTCACTTACTAACCAGGGGAAGTTCAAATTCAAATCAAATCGCAAAAGAAAGGTTTCTGAACCAAAAAGCTGTCCTTATAGAGCTTAACAAGCTTTCAGAGGCAGGGTTGTTAATAGAAAAAAGAACAGGAAGGGGAAGGAGTTTCAGTATTTCTTCGGATTTTGCCAGAGTCTTGCCCAAACCGCTCCTTTTTAGCACTGTTCCATGGGTTCTTCTTACAGCAACTTTTTTGCTTGAGAAATGCTTGAAAGATGATTATTTGGAGGACGAATACCTCGTCTATTCAGCCTTTAACGATTTCAAAAAAGAAATAACTTTCATGCTTTTCAAATCACTGCCCTGCGAAATTCATCTAAATTCAAAAACAGCCGAAAAGTTTTACTCCAGCATAGTTGACTACTGGGAATGTCTTACCGGAAAAATAGTATCAGCTGAATAGACATTTCTCTTCACCCCCTCGGTGTTTTTACTACCAAAACTTTCAGGGGGTCATTGCCTGTGTTTTCTATACCGTGAGGAACGTCTTTTGGCCCTTCGATGAGTTCGTGTTTCGTAAGTTCAAAGCACTCATCACCTATGGTGAATCTGCCCTTTCCCTCAAGGACGAACATGAATATATCCACAGGGACAGTATGTAGTGGCAATGTGTATCCCGGTTCAATGGTGATGATATTTGCCTGTGCTGCTTCCCTGTCGTATATCCTTTTTGCTTTTATCCCTTCTTTTTGAAAAATTACCGGCAGTTCTTTCATGTTAACCTTTTTCATTTTCTGACCCTCCCTACATTTAATTATATTTATCATCTTATCTCAAAGCATACCTGTTTTCAGTAACGAATGTTACACGTGCAGTATCTTTCAAATTCAAAGCTCGTTCTGCATGAAATGATAAAATCTTTACAAGATAACCCGGGAGGTGCCTATGTCAAAGAAGAAAACACAACTGGAAGCATTGAGAAAAGACCTTGCTTTTCTGATGGACGATATAAACTACAAGCTGGAAGATGCTCTTTTAAGGCTTGGAGATCTCATAGAAAAGGAAGATGAGTTTTCCTTGAGTATTTTGAAAAGCATCAGAAGAATGCCCAAAAAGCGCAGGGAGCTCATTGCAAAATACATACAGGCTGTTGATTTGCGCGACAAAGAATTCATGAAAGCTGTTGAAGATAGCTGGGGCCTTGACGAAGAAGATTTTGAAGATTCTCTGGAATGGCTTCTAAAACAGGAATTGAAACCACCTGATAAAAAATAATTCGCTTTAACTAATTCCCAAATTTTGGGAGGTGCACGCCTTGGATTACAGAAAAGAACCCGTGATAAAGAGAATCAAAGCCCACAGGAGCTCTGTTGAAGGGGTTGCTGTGGATAGCAAGAAAAAAGTCTTTTTCACCTGTTCTTATGACCACACTATAAAAATGTGGGATTATGAAGGAAATCTATTAAGGAGCGTTGAATTTATTTCAAAAAAGGGAGAACCGGAAATTGTCACAGCAATTGCTCTGGATTCAAGTGGGGAATTTCTTACAGCTGGTTCGAATACGGAGATAATTGTTTATTCTTTGCCCGAAATGCAACCCGTTTATAGAAAAAATTTCAGGAATGTTGGTGTAGAAACGCCTATGCCTGCTGTTGTAGCTGAGGTTTCTTCAATAGAGATTTCTCCTGATTCAAAGATAATAATTGCAGGCATAGACAATGGGACGATCAAGGTTTTCAAATTTCCCAATCTGGAATATGTGAACACCTTTCACCAGCAGACTTTTGGGCTCGGTATCAATCTGGCCTTTTGGAATTCAACAACTTTTTTCTCTGCCGCTGAATCTGTAAACAAATGGAATATCCACAATCCTGATTCAGTAAGACCCGACTTTCTCGAACTCCCCTATGATTTCAAAGCCCGGGAGATAACGATAGATCACGCCAAAGGATTGCTATATGTGGCGGGAAGCGGTGAAAGAAATAACATCAAGGCTTATTCAATGGATGATTTGAAGCTTCAAAGCTCTATTCCAGAATCACAAACTGTGACAGCTTTAAGGGTATCTCCTGAGGGAATTGGCTTTGCAGGGACAAAGGATAGGGATAACGGAGACAGTTTGAAACTATGGGATATGGAAGCAGGAGAACTCTTAAATGCTTTAAATTGTCCCCTTCCGAACCTTAACTCTCTTGAAATTTCGCCAGAAGAGGGGCTCTTGATCTCCACCCACGAAAATGGCTCGGTTGTACTGTGGAAATTCTGAAACAGCAACTCCGACAAGGCCGACGGGACCGTCAAATTCCGGACAGCTCCGACAGTGCATGGAAAGCGATCTGAGAACCGGGAGAAAGAATGAAAACAGCTATGCTGAGATAAAGCTCAGGCCATGCGTGACTTTGTCACGGCTCTGCATTCCTTCGGAATGGCTGTTCGCGTGCGGCGGAGAAGAACCGAGTTACGAGTCACGAGTTACGAGAGACCAAGAAATTAAGTACCGGGTTGTGAGAAAAATCTTAAAGATATGTTTAGGTACTACTCATTACTCGTGGCGTTACTCGGCTTTTTGATTTCTTTGCAATCGTCGTTCCATCAACTGTCGCCTCACCAGCAGTCGTATTACCATTTGTCAGCCTTCGCAAGCGTCGCCCCATCAATTGTCGTCCCATCAATTGTCGTACCACCAACTGTCGTATTACCATTTGTTAGCCTCCGCAAGCGTCGCATTATCAGCTGTCGCTTCATCAATTGTCGTTTTTTCACTTCATATTTCAGAAAATCCTCGCTTTGTGGTAATATAAGCTAATACATTTTGAGGTGGGATGACCGTGTTTCAATTGTTTCCTTTTTTGGCTTATGTGTTTACTATGAGCTTTACTCCGGGGCCGAATAACATCATGTCAATGGCTAATGGTAACCGCTTCGGATACAAAAAGACTCTGAAATTTCTATTGGGAGTCGCTTCTGGCTTTTTTGCGCTATTGATTATCAGCGGAATATTCAATATAGCACTCGAAAAAGCAATGCCGGGTATTCAGCCATATGTGAAAATTTTTGGGGCATTGTACATCGGCTATCTTGGTATAAGTGTTATGATACCCCAGAAGAAAGCCAAAGATGCCCGAACCAACCTTAATAATTATTTTGTAGGATTTGTTTTGCAATTTGCAAATCCCAAGGGAATTCTCTTTGGTATAACGGTTATGGCAAATTTTATTGTGCCCTATTACACTTCTGCTGTTGCATTGATTCTGTTTTCGCTATTTATGTCTTTTGTTGCTTTTCTTGCTATCTCGAGCTGGGCCATTTTTGGTGTGCTTTTTCAGCGCTTTTTTTCCAGCTATGGGAAAGTCGTAAATGTCGTTTTGGGCTTTCTATTGATTTACAGCGCCCTTTCAATATCAGGAATTTTTGCAGTGATAAAGCTGTAATTATCTACCCCTGAGCTTTATGTAGTTTTTATATCGCCGCTCTTCCAGAATGCCTGATTCGACTGCTTCTTTCACCGCACAACCGGGTTCATTTATATGTTTACAATCTCTGAACCTGCATTTTTCTGAAAGTTCTATTATGTCCTGAAACGCTCCGTCAATACCTGAACCGTTGTCAATTACTCCAAATTCTCTCATTCCGGGAACATCTATTATCCTTCCACCAAAGGGCAGTTCATAAACCTGCGAAGAAGTTGTCGTGTGCCTGCCTTTGTAATGGCTGCTGCTTACAGAATTGGTTCTTGCTTTTTCTTCTTCAAAAACTGCGTTGACGAGTGAGGATTTTCCAACACCGGAACTCCCTGCAAATACTGAGGTCTTGCCTTTTAAGAGTGATTTCAACTTTTCAATGCCCTCTTTTGTAACCGTGCTGGTCAGCAACGTTTTATAGCCGACATGCTGGTATTCCTCAATGTCTTCAAGGATTTCAAGGCTATTTACGAGATCTATTTTGTTGAAGCAAAGTATTGGTTCAATCCCTCCATGTTTAGCTGAGACAATATAGCGTTCTATAAGGTTTTTGTTGTATTTCGGTTCTCTGACAGCAAAGACAAGTATTGCCTGATCGATATTTGCGGCTATTATCTGTTCAAGATGCACTCCCCTTTTCCCGGCTCCTTTTCTCACCAGCTTGCTTTTTCGTTCCTCTATTGAGGTTATTACTCCCCTTCCGCCAACAACGGGTAGAAATTCCACATAATCGCCTACCACAACCAGAGTTTTTGTTGTACGGCTTTGATTGAAGAGCTTACCTCTAAGAGTGCAGTCCATCTCTTCCTTTGTATCAGTACTTCTTACTCTGTATAACCCTTTTTGAACGTTGATAACTATTCCTTTCAATGTTTTCTACCTCCATAAAAAAACACGGCCTAAGCCGTGGTCTTTGGTTTTGTTTTACTTAAATAAAAATAAATAAAAAAGCCACAGCTTTAGCACAGCGTGGCTTTTCAGAAATTCAAATTATTGTTAGATGCTAAAAGGCAAACAAGATCGGGAAGGCTACGCTGTGCTGAATGATGCATATGCAATTGTTTATGTTTCTCATTATTCTTCTGCTCATTCAGCATCACCTCCCGTGAAAGTCTTTTACAATTCATTATACAGAAAATTTATCAAAAAACCAAATCACATGTTCTGTTCCCCATTGCGCACAGCATTTTCAATTGCTTTGAGTATAGTTTTACTGCTGTATGTTGCACCGCTTATTATATCGACCTTGACACTTTGTTCTTCAATAACGGCGTCGATTATTCCTTCAGCTTTTTTGCCTTTTCCAGTTATGTGCTCGATTATCTCAATATCACTTATCTTCCCATCGTCAATTTTCACACGAACCTTCGCACTGACAAGTCCGAGCTTGTAATTTCCAAAGTAGTTTCCATCTTCGAGATTGGAATAATCAATATCCGAAAGCACAATAGTTTTCAGCTCTTTCTTCATTTGAGCGTATTCAGCAGAAAGTTTGATAGTAACGAAACAGCCGAATAGCACAACAGCTGCAACAACGACAATAAGAACGCGTTTTACTGTTTTTTTCATTATAAATCCCTCGATTCCGGTATCAGATATTCTATATTTGATTTTAATTCCTGAAGAAACTTTTCCGGCTCAAGCCGGGAAATGCCAAAGCTTCGAGCATAAAGCATTCCAAAAAGCATTGAAGTAATTATTCCTTCAAGTCTTAGCGCTTCATCTTTTGAATAGCTGTGCTCATTTACAAGTGTATGAAAAAGGCTCATTCTCAGCTGATACATTTCCACAAAATTGGGAAGCATGGCTTCATCTTCTACGGCGCTGAGATTTTCATTCATGAATATTATCTTGAACAGGTCGGGACTTTCAAGAAAAAACCGGGCAAATTCCAGATACGATGTCTTCAGCTTCTTTGCTGGTGGTAAATCCACTGATAGCTTATCATTAAGCCACTGCATTATATCAACTGCGTAGCTATCAATCACTGCGCTTAACAAACCATTGAGATTGCCAAAGTAGTTGTAAATGGTCGCCGGGGCGTATCCAGCTTCTTCTGCAATCCTTCTGACGTTCAACCCTTCTACGCCGTCTTTTTCTATTATTCTTCGTGCGGCTCTTATAAAATATTCCCGTCGCTTTTTGGCTCTTTTTTCTTTATCCGTCAAATCACTCCTCCTCAAATTCCTTAGCAAATTTAACGATGTTCTCTTCCTTCAATGAAGGCATTTCCTTGCCTTCAGCCATTTTCTGAATAATCTTTCTTGTGACTAAATTCATCTTTTCAAAATTGAATTCCCCGCCAAAATATCCTTTTACACTGCAATGGTTTAAAAATTCCCCGGGGAAATTCAGAGTGAGGTATTCATCAAATTTTTCTTCCACATCAGCCATACAAAGAAACAAACCAAGCTTCTTTTGTAAAAGCTCAGGGTGCTTTTTAATGAATCGCTTCAATTTTCCCGGTACATGGCTTGCATGAATATAACTTCCGATAATGACAGCATCATAACCTTTAATATCCTCTTTTGCTGCATTCTTTAAGCTCATCAGTTGAGTTTCGGATTTGAGATTTTCGGCCAGCTTTTTAGCGCATTTTTCAGTTGTCCCTGTTTTGCTTGTGTAAATAATCAGCGTTTTCACAGAAATCCATCCCCTTTTTTATATATGTGAACATTGTTCATTATTTGAACATAGTTTATCATCTTGTTTTTTTGCTGTCAACTATAGAAATAACTCCTTGAAGTTTTTCGAGAAATAGCGCTAACAAATTGAGAATGTGATAAACTGCGAAAGCGAAGTGGTATAATCAAGCGAAATGAAATGGGGGGATTTTTATGGGCTGGATACATTTCGAACCTGTTTTTGTGCTTACGGAATTGATTAAATCAAGAGGCATGAGTTTTGAAGATAAATTCGAAACTATCGAGGGCTCAACAATTGATGATATGTTCAATGAGTTTCAGGTGAATGAAGGAGAAAGAGAAAAAGTTCTGAAAGCGATTTTTGAAGAGAATTTTTCGAGAGAGGGTTTGTCAAAAGATGCTTCAGAATTGGTTTCTTATATTGAAAGCCTGAAAGAAAAAGAGAGGGAGATCCTTAGCTTTGCAGCAGAAATTCTACCTGAAGAAGAGACCATCTGGAATGAAGTCATTGAGAGGGCAAGGGAATATCTGCCTGAAAATGCCTCTTTTGAAAGCTTTGAGCTTTTTTTTACACCGATGCCGCGAAACGCAAGGATTACTCCCAGAAGTGCTTACTGTGACCCGCTATTTGCGCTGGAAGTGGGAAAAGAAGGCCTCATTTCCCTGTGCTCTCATCTTGCGCACCATATTGGTAGAGGGAGTATAGCAAAGGAATTCGATTTTAATCCTGATTCAATAAATGATTTGATCGTTGAGAAGTTCGTGTTTTTAGAAGCCGAAGGCATAGCAAACTGCGTTTCAGATGCAAGGAACCTACCAACGATGAACAAGTTGAAGGAATTCAGAGATAAAATCGAAGATGAATTCAGCGGGTACCTTGATATTTTGCAGGAATTGTATCTGGGATATCATCGCGGTGAGTACAAAGGGAATCTGGAAAGTTTAAAGGAAAAGGCGTGGCTTTTAAACTCTTTCATAGTTCCAGCTGGATGCAGGATGGCTTTCGAAATTGAAAAAGCTTTTGGAAGGGAAGCACTGGTAAAGACAGTAGGAAAGCCGCTTGAATTCTTGAAGCTGTATCAAAAAGCAGCCGAAGAAAATAACTTATTCCTTTTTGAAGAAGAAACTTTTGAATATCTCGAAGAAGATTTGCAGGGGCCTCAAATAAGTTAGAAATAATCGGACAGTATGGAGGTGGTTAAATGTTAATAGGAGCAGTTATTCTTGTAATAGTTCTTGTTCTCGTTTTCTGGTTTATAGGGGTTTACAACAGCCTGATTAGATTGAAAAAGCGTGTACAAAACGCCTGGGCTCAAATCGATGTGCAGCTTAAAAGAAGGCACGACCTGATCCCCAATTTGGTGAACGCTGTTAAGGGATATATGAAGTTTGAGCGCGAAACTCTTGAGAAGGTCATGGAAGCGCGAGCAAAGGCAATATCTGCGCAAGGCGTTGGCGATAAAATACAAGCTGAGAGAGAACTTGGAGGATTTCTTGGGCGTCTACTCGCTGTGGTGGAAAACTATCCAGAGTTGAAAGCCAATGAGAACGTAAAGCAGCTTATGGAGGAGCTTACCACAACAGAAAATAAAATTTCATACGCCCGCCAGTTCTATAATGATACCGCAACAAGGTTTAACACAAAAATCGAGGTATTTCCCGACAATATTGTAGCAGGTATGTATTCCAGCAAATTCGAAGCTTTCCCGCTTTTCGAAATAGAGGATAAAGCTGAAAAGGAAGTCCCGCAGGTTGATCTCAACATCTAAGGGGAAATTTTATGGCTTTTAGCGTGGATTTTTATGCCGAAGAACGCAAAAACATTCGGAAAACCGCTCTATTAGTTACACTTTTCTATATAATGATGGCTGCTTTTGGCCTGATAATAGATTTTGCCTTTGGCATGTTGCCGATATTTACAGCTGTATTCCTTTCGGTAGCAACTATCCAGTTTTTGGTATCCATCTATTCTGGAAAAAAGATGGTTTTGCGTTCTTTAAAAGCAAGGCCGTATAATCCGAAAAACTTTGAAGAGAAGCAGCTGAAAAACATATTGGATGAGCTCACCATATCTGCTGGCCTCTCTAAACCGCCTGAGCTATATGTTATCGACAATGACGAAGTTATAAACGCTTTCGCTACCGGTTTTAAGAGGGAGGATGCGGTGGTTTGTGTAACTACCGGATTGCTCAAAACACTTGATAGGGAAGAGACTTCGGGAGTTATCGGTCATGAATTGAGCCATATAGTAAACCGGGATATTCTGATTATGACAATGATATCAGCCCTTATAGGCGCTGTGGTGATCATCCAGATTTTTGCTGCAAGGACGCTGATAAATTATCTGAGATTTGGCGGTTTTGCGCGGGGCAGAAGAAAAAGCAAAAAGGACAACACAGGTATGGCGATTCTCGTATTTCTTGCAACTGTTGCAGGGCTTGCGACCCTCTTCTCATTTTTGGGAAAGCTCTCGCTTTTTGCTGTTTCCCGCACGAGGGAATATTTTGCAGATGCTCGCGCGGTTGAATTGACAAGAAATCCTGCAGGACTGGCAAGTGCATTGAGAAAAATCGCACTAATTTCAAAAAAGCTGCCCACGGCCAATACGGCGACAGCACATCTTTTCATTGCCGACCCTTTGAAGAGAAAGGTAAACGAAAAATCTTCAGCCTTTGCTTCGCTTTTCAGCACTCATCCACCTATCTATAAGAGAATCGCCACACTTGAAAATCGCCAACCTGAAGAAGTGAGAAAAGAATTGCAGTTATAATTTAGAATCTCCAAAGATTTATCTTGCTGATTTTAGAGTCAAATCGCTTTTCAATAGCCGATTTGGCGCTTTCTTTCGTTATTGTTTACATGCACACATATGCAATGGAATAATTACAAACACTAAATCAACTGCGAGGTCTACTCATAGATTTTCTATTGAGTAAAGTGCTATAATATATTAGAGTAATTTTATCGGATATGCAATCGTATTTAATATACAAGCAATTCCAACCAGAAAACATGAAAGGATTCACCGGAAATGCTTAACAAATGAAATTCCAGTATCAACAAAGTGTTTTGCCAACAGGAGGTGAATTTCTATGCGTGATAAAGAAAAGATAGTTTTTTACAAGGAAACTTTCAAGAGGTTGGAAAAGATAAAGGAAGACTTGATTTCGCGTATACATTACAGGTTTTAATTCTGATACCATAAATGAAAAACGTCCCTTTTGGGGCGTTTTTTTCTGGCATCATTGTGGTCGTAAACGCTGAGAATTGTTTGTAAATCGCTTGGAACTATAATTAGGGAGCCGAGTGACGTAATTCGAGTTGCGAGTGAAGCAATGAAAACCTGTGCTGGGTTTCACTCAGGCTGTGCGTGACTTTGTAACGGCTCTGCATTCCTTCGGAATGGCTCTGTGCCTGCGGCGGAGAAGAACCGAGTTACGAGTCACGAGAATCGAGAAAATGTGACCGAGAACCAAGAAAATAAGTACCTGGTTGTGAGAAAAATCTTAAAGATATGTTTAGGAACTACTCGTTACTCGAATGGCGTTACTCGGCTTTTTGATTGCCTTGCAATCGTCGCTCCATCAGCTGTCGCCTCATCAGCAGTCGTACTATTATTTGTCAGCCTTCGCGAGCATCGTACCATCAATTGTCGTACCACCAACTGTCGTATTACCATTTGTCAGCCTCCGCAAGCGTCGCTCCATCAATTGTCGTACCACCAACTGTCGTACTATCATTTGTCAGCCTCCGCAAGCGTCGCATTATCAGCTGTCGCTTCATCAATTGTCGCTCCACCAACAGTTATTTTTCAACCGTCATTTTCAGAGCAAGTTCCTTCCAAGCAATTTTCCATGGCCGGTGGCGTAGGTTATAGATCTTGTGTGCCCTGAACAATCTCCTATGAATTTGAGGTTTTTATACCTGTTGTTGTCAATTTTGTTTGAATAGAACTTAACTTCCACAGCATACATGAGGTTGTCGGGATAAACCACTCCGGGTACAACCTTTCCAAGCTTTTCAATGAATTCTGTGAGTGAAACCGTTATTCTTCTGGGAAGCACCAGGTTTATATCACCAAGGATAAAATCGCTTTCGGGCAACGTGGGTTTTACGCGCCCTAATCTTTTTGTACGTTTTGTATTTAGAAAATCATCATAGGTTTGAAGGATTACCTTTTTTCCACCAGCAAGAATATTGCTCAGTCTGCTTATGTAAGATCCATATCCAAAGGGGTCATTAAAAGGTTGTGTAAATCTTGTGGTGCAGAGTATCGCAAAATTGGTGTTTTCTGAACTTCCCTCTGAATTGGAATGCCCGTTAACGGTAACGAAGTCATCGTAGTTTTCCAGTACGACTTTTCCGGAGGGATTATTGCAGAATGTCCTGACTGTGTATCCCGTCTTTGTAATCAGTTTCACCTTGAATTCGTACATCTCGTTGTTTATGGCCTCGACAGCGTGATCGGGCAATTCATAACGCACACCTATATCCACTGTGTTGTTTGCCGCCACCAATTCGGGATGCTTTTCGGTGATTTTCTTTATCAGGCCGTGCCCACTTCTGCCGACAGCTATTACCAGATAATCGAATTCAGCTTCGAAGTCCTTTCCCAGAGCAACTATTTTGTCTTCAAAAATCTCTATGTCTTCGACCCGCTTATTGAAGTGGAAATGAATATTTGGCTTTGCTGAGAAGTCCTCATACACTTTTTTAAGTATAGAACCGAGTTTATCTGTTCCTATATGCCAGAACTTTGAGTTTACAGGCTCAAAACCTTCTGAATAGAAATCTTCGAAGTAAATAGACTTACTATCAAAGGATATGCCCGTTTTCACGCTTTTCCTATCTTCCGGATTGAGTTTATCTATGTAGAAGCGGACTACTTCATGCTGAATATGCAGAGGCAGTTCCATATCACCGCCCATAGTGCTTGAAACAAAGATTTTTCCGTCTGAACGTATCCCGCTAATGCTCGAACTATAAATATCCTTTGAACGCTCAAGAATATGTATTTCGTGGTCACTGTCTTTTAGTTCATTTATAAACCCTATCGCTGCTGCCCCAAATCCCACAACACCTATTTTCATAATTGCTGCCCCTGCGGGCATCCCCACCTCCTTGCCTAAATTTCCAGTGAACAAAAACCAACACCAATATATAGTATGCCTGTATTATTTCTTGAATACGAAGTTTAGTAAAAGATTGAGAAAAATCTATCCGGGTTGTCGTGTTATACTTTCAATGTTGACGGTAAATATGTTATAAACCCTGCGGTATAGATTGCCAAAGCAGGGTTATATTTTTTGGAGGTGCGAAATGATAGGAAGATATGCTCTTTCCCCTCTGAAAGAGATCTGGGAAGAAAAGCGAAAATATGAACGCTGGTTGCAAGTTGAACTTGCAGTGATAGAAGCTTTTGAAAGAGAAGGAACAGCTCCAAAAGGCACGGCTGAAAAAATAAAGGCAAAAGCTCATATAGATGTTCTGCGCATCCATGAGATAGAGGCCGAAGTTGATCATGACGTGATAGCTTTTATCAAAGCAGTTACAGAAAATCTCGGGGATGAAGCCAGATTTTTTCATAAAGGTCTTACGTCCTCTGATGTGGTGGATACAGCGCTTTCGCTTGCTCTCGTTGAAACCGGGAAATTTATTTTGGAAGCGCTGGATGAATTTTCTGATGCTTTGAAAAATAAGGCTAAAGAACACAGGAAAACCATCATTATGGGTAGGACTCACGGAGTCCATGCAGAACCCACATCCTTTGGTCTAAAAATGCTTTCTTTTCTCGCTGAAGCCGAACGAAATCGTGATAGACTCTATAGCTGCCTTGACAGATTGGCGGTTGGTAAACTAAGCGGAGCTGTTGGAAATTACGCCAATATTTCACCAGAAATTGAGAAAATAGCTCTTGAGAGATTAGGGTTGAAACCAACGAAACTCTCCACACAGGTTATTCCAAGAGATATACACGCAGAATTTTTATCTGTGCTCGCACTTATTGGTTCTGGAATTGAACGCCTTGCTGTAGAAATCAGACATCTTCAAAAAACGGAAGTGCTTGAAGTTCAGGAGCCATTTAAAGAAAAGCAAAGAGGATCTTCTGCTATGCCTCACAAGAAGAATCCCATTCTTTCAGAAAGGCTCAGCGGAATGGCGAGATTGTTGAGAAGTTATGCGCAGGTGGAATATGAAAACATTCCTCTATGGCATGAAAGGGACATATCGCATTCTTCGACTGAGAGAATAGTTTTTCCGGATGCAACGATGCTTGCGTATTATATGCTAAAAAAGGCGAGTTATCTGGTAAAAAACTTGACAGTCAATCAGGAAAGAATGCTTGAAAACTTCTCGCATTCAAAAAATCTTGTATTTTCACAGCGCGTAATGCTTGCATTGGTTGAAAAAGGCATGAGCCGCGAGAAAGCGTATAAATTAATCCAAAAATTGTCGGACAGGACATGGTATGAAGGAATAGATTTCAAAAAGGTAGTTTTGAAGGACCCCACAATTTCCGAATATTTGAAAACACAAGAGATCTCAGAACTTTTCAATCCATCATATTATTTACGGAACGTGGAAAAAATATACCGGAGATTTGGCCTTTGAAAGGGTTGAAAGGAGAGAGTAGAATGAAGCGCATTGCTGTGATAGGTGCCCAATGGGGAGATGAGGGTAAGGGAAAGATAGTGAATTACTTTGCCCGGAACTACAGATGGGTTATACGCTTTTCTGGAGGTGCGAATGCGGGTCACACTATTTATATAAAGGGAAAGAAATATGTCAATCACCTATTGCCGTCCATTGACCCCTATTCAGATTCCAGAGGTTTTCTAAGCAGCGGAATGGTTATCGATCTGGAAGAAATGGCGAAAGAGATTGAAAAGATGGAAGTGGATTTTCCGGGCATAGGAGAGCGTTTCTATGTTGACCCAGAAGCCGTTATGACCTTACCATGGCACAAAGAACAGGATATGCTGCTGGAAGGCATGCGCGAGAAGCCAATTGGCACAACAGGCAAAGGCATCGGTCCTGCATATACGGACAAAGTTTCGCGAGAAGGTTTGAAAATTTACATGCTGCAAGATGAAAGCACTTTACTTGAAAGGCTCAAAGAACTTTATGCCTTAAAAAGGGCTCTGTTTGGCGATAAATTCAGCATGGATTACAAAGAGATATTTGAGTATCTAATTAAGTTAAGGGACAGGCTTTTAAGGCTGGGAGTTAATATAGCGGGTTCCATAGAACTGATGGAAGATTTCAGGGAAAGCACCCTTCTTTTTGAAGGCGCACAGGGTGTTATGCTGGATCTGGATTTTGGCACTTACCCCTTTGTAACCTCTTCAACCTGTACGGCACATGGTGTTATTTCTTCTGGGTTTTCAACTGCTGAACTCGATGGAGTTTTCGGCGTAATCAAAGCTTATACTACCAGAGTCGGGAGCGGTGTTTTTCCTACAGAAGAACATGCTCATATTGCGGACATTATCAGGGAACGAGGATCTGAATTTGGTGCTACTACAGGACGCCCAAGAAGAGTTGGCTGGCTTGACTTGCCAGCTATCAGGTACGCTAAGGTGAGATCTGCTTTCACTCATCTTATAATAACCAAAGGCGATGTGTTAAGCGGGCTGGACGAGATAAAAGTCTGTGTTGCATATGAAATCGATGGAAAGGAAAAGAGAACACCTTTTACTTCGCAGGAATTGTTTAAGGCAAAGCCCATTTATCGGACGATGAAGGGCTGGAATTCGGTTAAAGACAAGAATTTTGATGATTATATAAAGTTTATCGAAGATGAAGTGGAACTTCCGGTAAGCTATGTTTCATATGGCCCGGGTACTGACGAAATTAACAAGAAATGATAATATCAAAGCCACCCTGAAACAGGGTGGCTTTTGTAATAGATTTTAGCCCAATAGATTCAAACCGCCGATGGCGAGCTTTTCACCGCTGCTTTTGCTAAATACGTTGTAATTGTATGAATCAAAATCCACCCCTATTTCTTCATCAATTTCAAAATCAACTCTTCCAAAGGTGACTATTGTAAGGGGTATACCTTTTAAGTTGGCCTTAATAATTGTTTCCATACCTGAGGGCAATGTGGAATATACGACACATCTATTTGCAGAATCTGCAGATATTTTTATATCTTCAGGTCTAATACCAACAATTACTTCCTGTCCGATCGAGAGGTTGTCAAGATTGTTTTTGGGGGTAAAATTGAATTCTAAATTCTCACCTTTCAATACATAACCCTTGCCATTAACATCAACAACTCTGGATTCGATGAAGTTCATAGAGGGATTACCGATAAAATCTCCAACAAATATATTTTTGGGGTTATCATAGATTTCAAGGGGTGGAGCGTATTGTTGTAGAACACCTTCTTTCATAAGGCATATTTTTGTAGCAAGGGTCATGGCTTCGTACTGATCATGGGTAACATATACAAAGGTTGCCTCGATTTCTTTGTGAAGCCTTTTTAATTCTGATCTCATTTCCATTCTTAGTTTAGCATCAAGATTTGACAGAGGTTCATCCATCAAAAGAACTCGCGGATTTGGTGCCAATGTTCTGGCAATTGCAACTCTTTGCTGTTGCCCGCCAGATAGCTCTGCTGGATATCTTTCAAGAAGGTCGGTTATTTTAACAAGCTCAGCCATTTCGTAAACCCTCTTCTTTATATCAGGTTTTTTCCATTTCAAATTTTCTAGTCCAAATGCAATATTCTGATAAACTGTCATATGAGGCCAAAGAGCATAATTTTGAAAAAGCAAACCAACATCCCTTTTATCCGGGGAGAGATTAATTTGTTTTTCACTAGAAAAAACCACTTTCCCATCTATTTCTATCTCGCCATCTGTTGGAGTTTCGAGCCCTGAGATCATTCGTAGGGTTGTCGTTTTTCCACACCCTGATGGCCCAAGGAGTGTTACAAAATCGCGGTCTTCTACAACCAGGTCAAAGTCTTTTACAGCGTATACTTTGCCAAAACGTTTTGTAATATGCTTGAGAACAATTTCAGGCATTCCGCTTCAACCTCCTATTCCTTTATCTATGCTAGAGCCTGTGATTTTGTTTATGAGCAAATTGAATATGAGCACAATAGAAATTATTAAGAGCACTATCGCGTTTGCATACTGATCCCAGCCTTTTTCGTTATATTGAAATAGCATTGTGGTAAGCAAACTTGTTGAGGGAGTTACGAGGAGTATGTAGAGCGAAAGTTCTCTCATACTTGAAATAAAGGGAAGCGAGTATCCAGAAATAAATGTTGGCTTTTGTATAGGTATGATTATTCTCAGCATACGCTTCCACCACTTCACTCCAAAGATTATAGCTGCTTCTTCGATTTCCCTACCAAGCTGTAATATCGCATTGATCCCCGCTCTTGAAGCAAAAGGTAGGTATTTTACTGAGCCCACCACAACAAGAATTGCAAAAGTTCCATATAAGGCTGGAATTATTCCTCTCCGAACTGAAAACATGGAAAGATATATGGCTCCAAAAGCCATGCTTGGTATCAAATAGGGAAAGAAGGCCAGCCTATCAAGCATGTTTGAAGCTTTTGTGCCTCTCTTCTTCGCTACTGCATAGCCAACGAGCATCCCAACCGTACCGGCTATAAAAGCAACGGTTAAAGAAAGGGTAAAACTGTTTACCAAACCTTTGTAAATATACTTGTTCTTTAAAATACCGGGCTCTCCGCTAGCGATATCAGGCCGCCCCTCTCCAACCCAGAATATCGTGGAAAAATTGCTTAAACTGTAATTTCCGGGTTCTACCAGGAAAGATTGAAAAGCAAAAGTCATTAGAGGAATTATGGAGATACCTATCAGTGTTAAAAGCATTAATGCTGATATAAAAGTTCTTAGTTTTCCAAGGTTCACCAATGAAATGTTAGAACTTTTTCCTGTAACTGTGGTAAATCCTTTTCTTCTACCTATAATAATTTGATTTATGGTTAATATCAAAGTACCGATTATTATCATTACAGAGGCGATGATATAACCCGCTCCCGGATTAACACCGTTCAATGTCCTGAACAATTGTGTTGTAAGGACTTGAAACCTCACAGGACCTCCAAGGAATGCAGGTACTGCAAAAGCACTCATTGAGCTCGAAAAAACCAGCAAAAAGGTTGAAAGAACCGCTGGCATTACAATCGGGAATGTTATCTTCCTCATGATTCTCATTCGTGAAGCCTTCAGAATCACCGCTGCTTCTTCAAGATTTGCATCCATATTTCTCAAAATGCCACCAATAAGTATAAATGCAAAGGGAGCATAATGCATTCCCAAAGTCATTACTATTGGAAAAAAGCCATAAGCAACCCAATCTGGCGTTGTAATTCCTGTCAAAGCGCTGAAGAGGCCGGGAGCACCACCAATACTACTGTTCTTAAAAAAGTTAATCCAGGCCATGGCTAATGTCCAGGAAGGCATTATGTATGGAAACAACATGAGCGTCGAAATTGCTTTCTTATATTTAAGATTGGTTCTAGTTACCATCCAGGCAAAGAAACCCCCGGTAAGCAACGAAAAGCCGCACACTGCAAGAGCAACAAGTGTTGTGTTTAATAGAGGTTTATAAAATAGATTCTTGCTTGATCTGCTGTTAAAAACATAGTTCCAGTGGTAAAAAGTAAAATCACCTGCACTTGACCCTCTAATTCTACGAACTTCGGAGGAATGAACTGTAAAAGTGTCAAAGGCAATTGAAAAAAGCGGGACAATTGTCAGATATACAAGAGCCAGAAGTAGCATGACAAGAATAACATTCTCAGGTTTTTGAAAGAAGGCTACAATTCTATTCAAGAGCTTTGCCATAACTTACCTCCCCATAAGAAACGGGCTGCTTATAAATGAGCAGCCCGTTAATGTTTAAATTAATATGCGTATTCGTTCCAGAATTCTTCTACGTCCAATCGATTATTGAAGAGGAATTCGGGGTCCTCGCCAACAAGCAGTTTTTCCCAAATTTCAAAAGAAAAGTCACCAGGGTGAGGTCTTATGTTTGGGTTGGAGGAATAAGTTCCCTCTGAGCCAGCCCAGGGCTCAAAGCCCTCTTCAGTAAGAAGAAATTCAATAAATAACTTGGCAGCATTCGGATGAGCTGCATTACTAACCATCATAAGATAACTCGGGTAATAGAATCCGGCAAAAGGATCCATCGCTGCAATCGGTAAAAGAGCAAGGTTCTTTGTTTCTCTATATCTCACCTTTGAGTAAGTGCAAAGACCTATCTTATCAATTCCCTGACCTTTTACACCTATTGACTCTGCCATTGTAGTATCGCTCTTCATAAGGACCAAACCGTTTTCAAGTATTCCCTTTATCCATTCGTAACCTGCATTCTCTGTAGTAAGTTCTATTGGTTTTCCATAGTATCTTTCATAAGCGGCTGCGAGTTCTTCAGCGATTTCAGGTTTTGTTATCATGGTGAGGAAGTTCATATTTACGCCTTCCTTAAAAGGATCTTTAAAGAAAAATCGCCCTTTATATTTTGGGTCAGTAAAAGCCCAAACATTTAGCACAGGTGGATAAGTGAAAGTTTCTGAATTGTAAAGGAAGACCTTCGTTATAATAGACAATCTTAGCGGATTTTGATATTCTTCTGGAATTATCGACATCATATCTTCGGGAACATAGTTATACAGATAACCCGGTTCAATAAGTTCACCAAATATTCTTCCGCCATCCTGGGCAATGACAAAATCTGCACCAACTATCCCCCCGCCTACTTCTTTTGCAACCTTTTCTATTAACTCGTAGCCTTTGAGGTTATAAGCCTCAACTTTTATGCCGTATTTGTTTTCAAAAGCTTCCGCGGCATTTTTGATTCTGCTTGTAATTGAATAAACAACTACTTTTCCTTCTTTCTTGGCTGCTGTAATAAGTGAAGGAGAAGCCGCAAAAATAGTCAAGCTTAGCAGCAGAATAAAAACAACAAAAACAAAACGTACTTTCATTAAAACACCCCCATATTTGAAATAATATGCCAGTACACATTATTTGATAAAATAAACATTCAAATGTGCCTGACATATGGTGCTTGTATACGCAATTATACAACTTTTAGAATATAGATCCAAAGAAAGGCAATATTTTTATTTTTAAATGAAAGAAGTAGTTAGCAGTTCTTTTTGTGAAAAAGCCGAGAAATAAATCTCGGCTTTTGTTATTTAAGCTAAAGTTCAGCATTTAGAAAAAACAATCGAAGCGTTATGTCCACCAAATCCAAAGGAGTTACTGAGGGCATATTTGATTTCTTTTTTCACGGCAGTCTTTGGTGTGTAGTTGAGATTACATTCTGGATCGGGCTCTTCGAGGTTTATGGTGGGGGGCACAATTCCTTTCTGGATAGCAAGAATTGTCGCAACACCTTCAATTGCGCCAGCTGCACCAAGAGCGTGGCCATGCATGGATTTGGTAGAACTTATATTCAAATCCCTTCTTTCACCAAAAAGAGCTTTGATTGCCCGTGTTTCCATAATATCGTTCATAGGGGTTGAAGTGCCGTGAGCGTTGATATAATCTACCAGATCGGGAGAAATTTCTGCTTCGTCAAGGGCGAATTTCATGGCCATCATGGCACCCGTTCCTTCTGAATCTGGCGCTGTGATGTGTGATGCGTCGTCTGTTGCTCCATATCCGATAATTTCAGCATATATTTTTGCCCCGCGCTTTTTTGCATGTTCATACTCTTCAAGAACAAGAGTGGCAGATCCTTCGGCCATCACAAAGCCATCCCTGTTTTTGTCAAAGGGGCGAGAAGCCACATCGGGTGATTGCCTTGATAGTGCATTCATTGAATCGAAGCCAGCAATAGACAGGGGTGTTATTGTTGCTTCCGAGCCCCCCGTAAGGGCAATATCAAGCTTTCCATACTTAATCGCTCTGAAAGCCTCGCCAATTGCATTTGTGCTCGAAGCACAGGCTGATACAACAGTAATACAACTGCCTTTTAATCCAAAACGTATTGAAAGAGTACCTGCAGCCATGTTCGCAATGGTCATAGGGATCAAGAAAGGGCTTACCCTATCAGGACCTCTTTCAAGGAGAACCTGATTTTGCTTTTCGAGCATTTCCATTCCGCCCATACCTACACCGTATATAACACCGATTTTCCAGGGGTCTTCTTTGTCAAATTCGATTTCAGAGTCGCTAACCGCTTCAGTTGCACTTGCAATTGCAAGCTGGACAAAGCGGGACATCCGGCGAGCTTCTTTTCGATCCATGTATTGTGTTGGATCGAAGTTTTTTACCTCGCCAGCAACTTTTGCCCTGAACTTCTCGGTGTTGAATGCCTTTATCCAATCAATACCGGAGCTTCCCCTTTCAAGAGCATTCCAAAAATCATTGAGGTTGTTCCCGATGGAGCTGATAACTCCGAGACCCGTTACGACGACTCTGCGCATTTTATCCCTCCGATGTCAACTTTTTTACAAACTCAATAGCATCACCCACTGTTTTAAGCTGTGATGCTACATCATCTTCTATCTTCACATCGAATTCATCTTCGAGCTTCATTATAAGATCTACGAGGTCAAGGGAATCGGCTCCCAGATCTTCTGTGAAGTTAGAATCGTGTTTAATTTCATCGGGATCAAGACCAAGCTGTTCGGCAATAATGCTGATAACTTTCTCTTCCATTAATTTCACACTCCTTTTCTGTATAAGTCTTTAAATACTCAATCCACCATCTATGATGAATACCTGTCCTGTAATGTATGAAGCATCATCGCTGAGCAAAAAAGCTGCGAGCTTTGCAACTTCTTCAGGCTTTCCAAAGCGGCCAAGAGGAATATTTTCAAGAAGCTCTTCTTTCCATTCCGGGCGCAGAGATGCGGTCATATCAGTTTCTATCAATCCCGGGGCTATGGTATTAACGGTGATGCCCCTCTTTGCAACTTCGCGAGCAAGTGATTTTGCAAAACCTATAATCCCTGCCTTTGAAGCCGCGTAATTTGCCTGACCCGCGTTCCCTCTAAGTCCCGAAAGCGATGAAACAAACAGTATTTTGCCTTTCCGGTTTTTAAGCATATCCTTAAGAAAAGCCTGAGTTACAAAAAAGCTCCCTGTGAGATTGGTTTCTATCACCTCCTTCCAATTTTCGGTGCTCATGCGCACAAGAAGCGCATCTCTTGCTATCCCTGCATTATTCACAAGAATTGTCGGTACGCCAAAATTTGAAATGACCTGACTGGCAAATTCTTTCACCGAGTCTTCCTTCGATATATCACATGCGAAAGCGTGTACATCCTGCCCCGCTAGATCTTCCAGCAAAGATTCAGCTGCTTTTTTGTTTTGCCTGTATGTGAAAACGACTTTATTACCTGTTCTGGCTAATTTTTCGACGATTGCTCTTCCAATACCTCTTGAGCCACCGGTAACTACTGCGAGTTCCTTCATTACATCACTCCTTCATGTTGTAACGCTATTAAAAACAAGCCTGCCATCTGTGTAATCTGTAACAACGCGCTTATCTATCCTCCTGTTCAAACCAGTGAGCACTTTGCCGGGACCAACTTCGAGAAAGAAACTTGCTCCCATGTCAACCATCTTTCTTACAGAGCTCTCCCAACGAACGGGACTGCACGCCTGTTTGGCGATGAGCTCTCTTATCTCCACAGGATCATCTGGAAAAGGTTCACCGGTGACATTGGAAATCACCGGTATTTTTGGCGGTTTCACCTCGATTTCGCGCAATGCTTCTCTGAGCTTATCGCTTGCCGCTACCATATATTTTGTATGGAAAGGCGCACTTACCCTCAATTCTACTGCTCGTCTTGCACCCATGGCTTTGGCTCTTTCAAGTACCAGAAGGACCTTCTCTTTCAAACCAGAGATGGTAACTTGTCCCGGAGCATTGTAATTAGCAACAACGACTTCACCCTCCGAAGAAACTTCTCTGCAAAGGGTCTCTACCTGTGTAGCTTCAAGCCCAATAATTGCCGCCATACTCCCCACTCCCGGGGCCACAGCTTCTTGCATAGCCTTTCCCCTTAATCTCACAAGTCTTAGTGCATCATGAAAAGAGAGTACTCTGGCAACCACCAGCGCGCTGAATTCGCCAAGGCTAAAACCGGCGACTAAATCTGGATATTGTCTATGCAACCTCAATAACTCTGCAGTGGTTATGCTATGGAGCAAAATGGCGGGCTGTGCATTTTCAGTAAGCGTCAGTTTCTCTTCTGGACCTTCAATCATCAAGCTCAGCAAATCCACACCGAGAGATTCGCAAGCCCTGCTCATAAACCCTCGAGTGAAGTGATGGTCATAAAGGTCTCTACCCATGCCAACATATTGTGCACCCTGTCCCGGAAATATCCATGCCTTCATTTTTCAACCCCCATTTCCGCGAATTTCTGAAAGATTTCATCAACACCTTTGAAGATTTCTTCTATGATTTCCTTTACCGGTTTTATTTCTTTAACAAGACCTGCGACTTGTCCAGCCATAACTGAACCTGTTTTTGTGTCGCCTTCTTTGACAGCACGCTTTAAGCCGCCTACTGCGAGCTTCTCGAATTCTTCAAAACTCGCTTCTCTTGATTCAAGCTCCAGTAGTTTTTTTGTGAGTGAGTTTCTCAAAGATCTTACCGGATGCCCGGTACTCTCGCCCGTAACAACCGCATCAAGGGAACTTGCTGAGAGTATCCTTTTCTTGAAATTTTCATGAGCGGTGCTTTCCAGTGAACAGGCGAAGAGCGTCCCTATTTGGATTCCCTCAGCTCCAAGAGAAAAAGCTGCAGCTGCACCTCGAGCATCTGCAATACCTCCTGCTGCAATTACCGGAATAGAAACGGCATCTACCGTTTGAGGTACAAGAACCATTGTGGTAAGTTTTCCGATATGCCCTCCTGCTTCCATTCCTTCGGCAATTACAGCATCAGCACCAAGCTTTTCCACCCTTTTAGCAAGCCCCGGCGAAGCCACAACCGGGATTACTTTTATTCCAGCTTCTTTGAATCTGTTAATGTATTTTCCGGGATTACCTGCTCCCGTTGTTACAACGGGAATTCTCTCTTCACAAAGAATTCTTACCTGTTCCTCTATATGAGGGGATAAGAGCATCAGATTAACCCCAAAGGGTTTGTCTGTAAATGCCTTTGCTTTGGTGATTTCTGCTTTTAAGTCATTGGGAGTGAGATTTCCTGCTGCTATTATTCCAAGCCCTCCAGCATTAGATACTGCCGAAGCAAGTTCAGCAGTGGCTACCCATGCCATCCCCCCCTGTAAAATGGGATATTTTATTCCGAGTAACCCTGAAACACGCTTTCCAGGATACAACTTTTTTCCTCCTCTCCGGTTCGCCATTCAATTAACAAAGAGCTCCAGCTCAATCCGGCTCCATAGCCTGAGAGCAGTATTTTGTCTCCATTTTTTAGCTTCCCTTCTTTAGCGGCTTTATCGATAGCTATTGGAATGGAAGCGGAAGCGGTATTTCCATATGAGCCTATGTATGAAATTATCTTCTCTTCGGGGATCTTCATTTCACGATTTACAGAAGCAAGAATTCTTGCATTTGACTGGTGGGGAATGAAATAATCAAGTTCATCAATAGAAATATCCGCTTCTTGAAGAACTTTCAAGATAGATTTTCCCAGTGTCCTTACGGCAAAGCGGAAAATCTCTCTTCCGTTCATTTTGATTACGTTTCCCGTTAAATTGTCTATGATGAGGTCTTCAGCTTTTTTTACATCAGTTCCAAAATCTGATGCGAGAATAACGTTATCCGACGGAATTCTTTTGATGAGCAGCGCTCCCGCACCATCACCAAAGAGTATAGCAGTATCTCTGTCGGAAAAATCGATATGGCTGCTCAAGACTTCGGAAGCTATGATAAGCATGCTGTCAAGCTTCAAATTTTTCATAACAGATATTGCTGATATAAGCGTGTGCAAAAAGCCCGTGCAGCCAGAAACGACATCATAGGCGAGAACAGGGTTCAACCCCAACTCTTTTGATACCATAGATGCCATTGAAGGGAATCCCTGCTCAATGGTTGAAGAATGAGCTACCACAATTTGAGGGCTTTTATCGTAATTTTTCAATGCTTCTTTAGAGGCTTTCAGCGCAAGGTCCAGAGGTGTTTCATTGACAGCGAAGCGGCGTTCTTTTATACCGGTACGCTTCTCAATCCAGCCTGTTTCAAGTCCTAATTTATTTTCCAGTTCAGCATTTCTTACTATTTTTTCCGGTAAGTATGAACCTGTACCAATTACTCTCAGAATAATCCCCTCCTTTCCGCTATCATAATTAGCAATATTGTGCCATATGATTTCACCAGAATTTCCGTTCGAAAACCGGACGTTTTTCAGTGTACAAGTATGAAAACCGCACTGTGATATAGTGCATATTGATGGTACCTGTTTTCATGTTAGAAACTGGAGGTGATAAAGTGAAAGGGGCAGAATATGTAAAAAGCATCATTCCACATCGCCCTCCCTTTTTGCTTGTAGATGGGGTAATTGAAGAAGGGGAGGATAACATAAAAGCATTCAGGGATATACGCCCGGAAGACCCTGTTTTTCAGGGACATTTCCCTGATTATCCCATTTATCCTGGTGTTCTCATAGTAGAAGGGCTTGCACAAGCTGCCGGGGTTCTATTGTTAAATGGAAAGAAAGGGGTTCCGCTTTTTCTTGGTATAGAAAAGGCCAGATTCAGGGGTGAAGTGAAACCCGGAGACAGGCTTCATTACGAAGTAAAAATTCTCCAGAAGCGCCGGGGTGTCATTTTTGCAGATTGTGTAGCTATGGTAAACAACAAGAAAGTATGCACGGCGACATTGATGCTTGGATTCAAAGAAGCGTAGGATTATTACTCATTAGAAAAGGGCTGAATTTTATTAAGTTAAACATTTGGGGGTTGATACCCGCAGTACCTCTCATCCAGAGAAGAATGGCCGATATAGGCACAACCGGCATTGGAATGGTAATGGGGAGAACTGGAAAACTTCAAAGAAAAAATCGATTTCATAATTTCTGGTGCAGGATTACTGCTTGATTTGCTCTCTTATCTTGATAAAGATTCCAGAGCAAAGTTGATTCCGAAGAATACAAAATCAATAGAATTTAAAGTGTAAGAGAAGTGATTAAAAAGATTTTCGAAAATATGCAATAGCCAGATTTTGGTTTAAGCAGTAAATAATTAAACATCTCCACTTCGTATGGCTTCAAATACGAAAAACAGCAGGGATAGAAGTTCCTGCTGTTTTTTATGTACTTGATAGCAGAATCCCTACAACTGAAATAAGATTTTTTGAATAAAAAATTTGATTATTTTAGGTAATCGGATTTTTAGATTGACATTATTTATTCAAATATGATAATATTCAATATAGATATGAAAAATATTAAGGCGGTGATAGGAAATGCTAAGAGCTTTTTTGGCAAATTTCTGGAAAAACCTGATAGAGTTTAAACGCTATTATTTTGACTCTATTACAAGTATAATGACGATACTTCTATTTTTCTACCTCATATTTTTTGGTGTTAAAGCTGTCGGGGGTAACGCGCCACAATTTGGAGAGACGCTTGATGGGATTATTGTGGGCTATTTCATGTGGCTCGCGTTTATTTTTTCCTTTCAAGGGATTAGCTGGGGCATTATTGAAGAGGCACAGCGAGGTACATTGGAACAGGTTTTTATGTCTCCGATACCCTTTGAATTTCAAATGCTATCAAGGATCATCAGCAACTTTATCTTTAATGTATTACTTGCCACCATGCCATTGATGTATTTCGCCGCTTTTACTACCGGAAGAAGCCTAAGTTTCGATCCTATCACGCTTGTTTATCTTCTTCTGGTAGGTGTCATAAGCGCTACCGGGGTCGGGATGATTATAGGTGGAATAGCTATGATTTTTAAGAGGGTTTCATCGTTTATTCAGATCGTGACCTTCGGTTCTCTGGCTTTTACCATGATGGACCCCAAAAATGTGCTAATGAAATTCATTCCCATGTCTCAGGCCGCTTATATGATGCGTATGATGGCATTGGACAAAATAGGCTTTTTAGAATTCCAATTTGTCGAACACGTATACCTCTGGCTTGCGTCATTTCTATATATTTCCCTTGGAATCTTTATTTTCAGGGCCTTTGAAAAGAAGGCGATGAAACTCGGTTCATTGAGTCAGTATTAATGGGGTGATAATGTGAAAAATGAAGTAATTTTAAAAGTGCAAAATCTTACCAAAACTTACCACAGAAGAAAAACAAGAGAAAAGCTTGTTGCAGTTGACAATATTTCATTTGAGATACGACAGGGGGAAATCTTTGCACTTCTCGGACCAAACGGAGCGGGAAAAACGACCACAATAAAAAGCATTTGTGGGCTGCTCCTTCCCGATTCGGGCTCACTGGAAATAATGGGCAAGAGTATTTTGAAAGAGCGTGGAAAGGCCTTAAGGCACATAAGCGCTGTTTTGGAAGGGAACAGAAACATCTACTGGCGGATGACGCCGGTAGAAAACATGATTTACTTCTCCGGTATACGTGGAAAGAGATTAACAAGAAAGGAATCACTGGAAATCCTTGATAAATTCGGTCTTAAGGAAAAAGCAAATGACCTTGCGCAACAGCTATCAAGAGGCATGCAGCAAAAAACAGCCGTAGCTGTCTGCCTTGCAACGGGGGCGGAGATTTTGCTACTCGACGAACCAACTTTGGGACTTGATGTGGCTTCTTCCATCGAGCTTCGTCATATTCTTAGAAGTCTGGTTGAAAAGGAAGGAAAAACGATTCTTTTATCGACTCATGATATGAACCTCGTCGAAGCGATTGCAGATAGAGTTGCCATTATGAGTAAAGGTAAAATTGTGGTGTGTGAAAGAAAGGAAAAACTCATGGAAATGTTCAAAGCGCGGAGATATGTGTTGAAAGTATCTACCAATGGCCAGGATATAACTTCTCTTGAAACTTTTGGCGCAATGATCACTAAAAAGGAAGATGGGCTTTTGGAATTTGCCATTGACCTTGAAAACCCCAAAAAACTCTTTGATCTCATGGACACTTTAAAAACTGTCGGTACAGAAATAAAATCTATTGAACAGGACACGGTGAATTTTGAAAAGATATTCATGAAGTATGTTTCTGAACCTGAGGAAGATAAGGTGAAGAAGGATAGTATTACTTAATGCCGACAAACAATTACAAATATTGCTTCCCCTGAAAAACGCTCAAAAACTCGGGGAAGTTCTTCTTTTTTTATAAACATTCTTTCATCTGAAACTGTGATAACAACATTTGAGTTATTTCAAAGACTTTTGAGGTAACCATTGTGCTATGTTCAATGTCTTGAACAGCCGACCTCACAGAAAGATGACTGATATTATTGGCTGTTACTGATTTTTGAGACACCCTATACCGTTATACAGTTAATCTGGCAAAAAGGTTATGAGCTTAATGTTATCTTTTTTCCTCGATATCTCTTGAAGCTCTGATGTAAAACCACTTTTAGAAAACAATATATAGAATGGCTCTTTTCCTTGGGCGATCATCTCAGTGCGTTTTTCAAGAAGATAGAGCGACTTCGTGTCCATTGGACTCGAAGTGTATTTGCATTCACCGGTAATTATTTTATCTTTCGAAATACCCACTATGTCCACATCATTTTTCCTATCCCACCATTTCCCGATTTTCTCAGGAACAAAGGGCAGTTCTCCTCTTGCAGCCATAGTATTGGTGGCTTCCCTACAAAGAGCCTCGTACACAAGTGGCACCAACACAGAACGGAAAGTGTTCTTGATACTTCTCAACGCAGGGTCAATCTTTCGAATTTCCAAATAACCAAGAAAGGGAAAAACATATTGGAACCAGAAATTTAAAAACCTGTCCTTGATCAAATAAATACCTTTTTTCGATCTTTCCGGGTTCTTCTCGGTAACCGAAACCATTCGCTCGACAAAGTCTAGATCTCTCAAAACTTTAAGATATCTGGTAAAATGGCTTGGATTACTGTTAAACGCCGATGCTATTTCTCCAATCCTGTTTTTTCCATCCGCTATCTGCGCGATTATTGACATATAAGTTCCCACTGCGTTCGTTTCTTTTTCGAGAAGGAAAAAGGGTTCTCTGTACAGATAACTGTCCTTATCCAAAATGGCCTCTACGATAAACTTGATAGGGTCTTCAAAGCTTCTTGCTTCTTCTATGTATTTTGGAATACCTCCAGTAATTGAATAAAACTCAAGAAGCTTTTCTTTATCGTCAAAATCAAAGAATTTACCATAACTCTCGAAGCTCAACGGTTTTAGCAATATCTGTGCGGTACGCCGGCCATACAACGGACTGGAATAACGAAGAACCTGACCGAGCATCATAGTAATAAGAGAACCACAAAGAATGACCATGGTATTGGATTCCTTCAAATATCTATCCCAAACCAGTTGAAAGACTGATGGAAATGCTGGATTCACAGTAGCTAGATACTGAAACTCATCCATCACAAGTATTTTCTTTCCACTTTGCCTTGAAAATATAATAAACAGACTTTCCCAGTCCAGCGGCTGATCAAAATTGGAAAGCACTCTGTCTCCAGTATAATCAAATAGCAGCCTCTGGAATCTTCTACGTTGAATCACCTCAGGTTCCTCAGTAGCAAGGAAGTACAGCGCGGACCTGTTTTCAATGAATTTTTCTATAAGAGTAGTCTTACCAGTTCGTCTTCTTCCGTATATAACAACAAAAGAAGAAGCTTTCATGTATTCCTTTTCAAGAACTAAGATCTCTTCTTTTCTATCTACAAACATATAGTCCCTCCCATTCAGATTCTATCATATTATGTTTCATAGTATTATGTATAAAAACATAATACTCAAATGTATATTTACTCAAAATTATGATATTGATGACAGCTAAGCTTAAAATAGGGAAATGAATAGATGAAAAAGTCAGAGAAATTGCATTGAACATGATTACTCGTATTGCAAAGAAAATCATTCTCGACAAAGGGATAACGACGATTAACATTCTACAAGAGTATTTCAATCTGGAATACATCTGGTATGTGAGAAACAGGAATTATGATGCGGTACTGGGTTTGGCCATTTTGGCATACAACCTCTGTGTTATGTTCATTGTTTGAACAGCCGACCTTACAGAAAGAGGGCAGATATTATTGGTTGTTACTGATTTTTGAGACACCATACGAGTATTATCCACAAAAATAAAGCCCATTATTGTAAGATTGATTTGAGTAAGGGGTTTGTAAAATAGACACAAAGGAGAGGGAAAATGCATATACAAAAAAACGAAAACGCATGGAATATAACCGATGAAAACGAAGAAATTGCTCGTGTATCTGGTTTTGCTTTTCCGGGAGATGCTCTCTTTGCAAATGTTCAACTATCCACGAGCCTTTCAATTCAAAAAAAGAAGGAAATTTTAAAGCTCCTTTCGGAAGAACTGAAAAAAGAATTTCATGAAAGATCAATTCAGCTATTTTTAGATGAGGGTCAAATGCATGATCATGAAACCGATGTATATTTCACGCTCAATAGGGTTAGAATGTTCAGATCTCTGGAAAACATACCGGAAGTTCATATCAATGAACGGGAAATACATTCTTTAAACTTCGAAGATATTGCTGTTAAAGCGCAGGAAATTTTTGATGCGACACCCGAGTATGACAGAAAAATGATAAACATGAATTGCTCCAAAGATGTAAGAAAATTCTACAAAGAAATTATAGTCGAAAAGGCAATAGGGAAATATCTTTCTGAACTTTCCTTTGGCTATGGAAAAGATTTTTTGAAAGGCTTCATCATAAATATGGAAATTGAAAACGTTGAAAAAACGCTTTTGGTTGGAGATATTATTGTGCTTGAAGAATATAGAAGACAGGGAATTGCTACACAATTGATTGTTCATAGCTTAAAGAGAGCAAAAGTAATGGGGTTTGAAAAAGCTATCCTCGACGTTACTGCTAGTAATCCTGCTAATAATCTGTATGAAAAACTTGGATTTAAGGAATTTAAGACAGTTACGAGCATCTTTGTAAAATGAGAGGCAAAGATGAGTTAAAGCTTATATCATTAATTTCCAGCAACAATTGCAAACCATGGATTGTTGTTTTCACCTTTTGAGTTTTCCAACTACTTCCAAACCACTATTAGTTCCAGTCCCTTGAAATAGTTTTTTTCCATTTTTGCTAAGGGTAACCTTTATCAAAGCGCTGAGGGTTTCGTTTATTCTACCTTCCATGCTACCCATGATTGGCGATCTCAACTCACCGCCATCGGTTCTGTAAGCTTCGATTTCAAGTTTGAGGTCTTTTCTTCTGAATTCAAGCATAACGTTGTTTTCTGATATTTCTAACCTCGAAAGCTCGCTTCTGTTATATGTGGTAAAGCGATACAACTTCCCGGAATATAGAAAACCGACTATAAAACCGGTAAAGCTCTTACCGATCCAGGGAATCGTCGCAACGGAGACCATTATGGAGGTTCTATCAATTTCAAAGCAGTTGCTTTGAAGCCAGATCCATGCAGAAGGAAAGGATTTTCCCCAATCTTTTTCAATATATCCTTTTCCACCATCAAAGTTGAGCTCTTTTGAATTCAGATAAAGCTTCCCCTTCAGATCATGGTCCATGCTCAAAACCCCATGATAGCATTCCATGAAGGGCATATATGAATACCAGCCCATAGCGCCCGGAGAAAGAATGGTAACAGGCCAGGGATTTTGATTTGAAAAGCTTATTTCACCCCAAAGTGTTACATCAGGGCTTTTAATTTCAAGCTTCACATAATTTTGGCTGAAGCTATTCCCCTGGATTTTCAAATTTAGCTCTTTCTTGCTTGCGTAAAACTCAGAGAAATCAAATCTGATATAGCGTGTGAAATTATCATTGGCTATGAGTTGAATAAAAGCGTGAGAGGAATTCCCATTATTTATTGAAACTCCCGGAATAACGGCAAGAGCTTTCTGCCTGTCTTTGCTTACAAATTTAAAATACCAGCCTTCAAAAAATCGCTCTTTTTTTCTGAATCCATGATAAATTTCAGGTCGAAAAATAGCCATTAACTTTCCCCCTTTCCTTTAATAGTATCACTTTGTTATTCCATATCCTCTTTATTTAGTGGGTGATTATGGATTTTCACGCCATTGTCGCTTTTCACTCCGAGACTTAATGTTTTCAGAAATAAAGATATGATAAAATAATTTTCAATATAATATCAATAAGGGTGGGGCGAGAGTGTGGCAAAGGTAAGGATGTTCAGAAAGTTTGCTATGAACAATCTTTTGGTTTTCATGCTTTTACTGATAATCACGATCACTTCCTTCTTCTTCATTTTTGGCAATTTCTTTGAGGATGTAAAAAAGCATGAATATGAAGCTGCCATAAGCTCTGTTAAAACTTATCTTGATCAATGGGGAAAAACCATGATAGCTTTTGATGCTACTTATCACGGTATTGTGAAGGATATGTTGCTTAATCTTTCCTCGTACTTGATCAAAGAGCCAGATTTGAATGACGGGGATATAGATAATTTATTCATGAACTATCTCTCGAAAAAACAACTAAAAGACATTCAGGAAGCAAATTGGTATCTCATATCTTCCGATGGAGTGATTACACGAAGTAACTACACAAATGATATTGGCCTTGACATTGCTAATACAGTTCCAACATATTGGAAGCGAATCGAAGCGATTACAGTGGGAGATTATCTTGTTGAGTCTTTATCCATAGAATTGAAGACGAATAAGCCCCGGATATATGGTTATTATCGCCTGCCAGATAGGAGCTTTCTTGAAATTGGAATTGCAATAGACCCTGCGGTAATTGCAAATATGCTTGAAAAATTAAGTGTACTTTCAAAATCACTCGCATATGTAGAGAATTTGGAGTTATACAGTGTAGCTTTTGCGCCTTTCCATGAAAGCTTTCGGAAGCTAACAGAGGAAGAAAAGGAGATACTGAAAAAAGCGCGTTCAGAAAACAATTACATTGTCAAAAAGCTGTCAAAAACCGACGAAGCGGTTTACACCAACTGGAATCCTATCGTGTGGAGAGACGCAAATGTCAATTTTCTTTCGAGAATAAAACTGAGTATGGATTTTACCCCACTTGTTGGATTTAGAAATAAACTCCTTTTCCTTATAACTTCATCGCTGATATTCTTTGCACTTATGATAGTTCTTTTAGGGCTTAATATGAAAAAGCAGTTTATCGACCCATTCTATGAATTACTCAATAAGATGTCTTCTTTTATAAAGGAGTTCAAGCTTCCATCAAGAAGTTCTGCGAAAACGTTAGAGATCTATGAAATAGCAGAAATGGAACGGATTTTTGAAAAATTGGCAAATAGAGTTTCAGAGCAAATGGCAAAAAAAGATGAAAAGGTTCAGCAGTTGAAATATTTGGCGGAAACAGATGATTTGACAGGCGCTAAAAGCAGAAGAGCGATTCTCGAACTCCTCGAAAAGCTGATGAACAAATCCCGGGAAAATTCATCGCCGCTAACGGTTTGCTACATAGATGTCGATGGTCTAAAAATGACAAACGATAAGCACGGGCATAATATCGGTGATTGTTTGCTTAAACACATAGCATCAAAGATTGAAGTGAATATAAGAAGCACGGACTGTTATGGTCGGTTGGGTGGCGATGAGTTTCTAATTATTTTTGATGGCATTCGATTGAAAAGCGCTCATAAGATTGTGTTACGTATTAAAGATTCACTTAACTCTGAAAAGCCAGCTGAATTACAGGATGTAACAGTTAACTTCAGTTATGGTTTCGCTGAATTCAGTCCTGAAAAACACAATTCGACAGAAAGCTTAATTAGAGAAGCGGATGTTAATATGTATATAAACAAGCATTTATAAATACTTCCTTGCATAGGCTACCAGATATTTTTCCTTATATAGTGGCAATAAGGAGCTTTGCCTGTCTTTTCGTAGTAATCTTGGTGATAATTCTCAGCAAGCCAGAAATATCCTGCCTTCTCAACAGCAGTAGATACCGGGAATTTCTCTTTGAGCGACTCGATAGCTTTCTGCGTGATTTCCTTTTGTTCTTCGTTTGTGTAAAAAACAACGCTTTTATATTGGTAGCCTATATCCGGTCCTTGCCTATCAACCTGTGAAAAGTCGTGGATTTCAAAGAAGTGCCTGATTATACTTTCCACATTTGCATTGAAAATCACTTCGACTGTTTCTATATGCCCTGTATAACCTGAGCAAACCTGTTCGTATGTTGGATTCTTTGTCCTTCCACCCATATATCCGACTCGTGTCTTCAACACGCCCTCAAATTCTTTCATAAGTTGCTGAACACCCCAAAAACAACCAGCTGCAAGAAATATTCTATCTATTTCCGGCTTTTCTCCATCTGTAAGGAATTCCAGAGAGGCAGAATTCACACAATGGCGAGTGTTCTTTTGTGTGAACCCTTCTCCCTCAAAAACATGGCCCAGATGAGCACCACAATTGCTGCAGGTTATCTCCGTCCTATATCCATCAGCATCTAAACTTTTCCTTACAGCACCGGGGATTTCAGCATCAAAGCTTGGCCAACCACAGCCAGAATGAAATTTATCATCAGAAGTGTAAAGCGGTATCCCACAATTCCTGCACACGTATTTTCCCTTTTCAAAATGGTCATTGTACTTTCCAGTAAAAGGTTTTTCCGTGCCTTTTTTGAACAATACGAACTTTTCAAATTCACTGAGTTTTCTTTTGGACATAAAAACACCTCTTTAATAACAGCTTTAAGGTAAGACTTGTTATTTCAATCAAAAGTTTATAAAGATCTCCAAAATATTTGGTGTTCAAGCTAATGGACTGTAAAATATTTTCGGGGGTGGTTGTTTTGAAGGGAATTATTCTGGCTGTTCTTTTGTTTTTTGTTATTACGTCGAGCTTTGGGATGGCTGACATTTCAGCGATTTTTGAAGATTTTCACTTAGGGATAGAGATTTCCGAACTGCTTCAAAGGAACTTTACAAATTTGGGTAGAGACAATTATACTTTCCTCTTTGGGCAGAAATTCGGTAAATTGGGTTATAGGCTTTTGAGTATCAATGTCCAGCTCAGTCCTGAACACATTGCCGACAATCCCTATATTGTGGGTGACCTAACCGGTGCAGAAGCACAGTTGCTTGCACACAGAGGATACTTTGATTACTACATCTTTGACGCAAAACTGGGATTCCTTGACTTTATCCCCATTGCAAGTTTCGGATTGGGCTATCAAAACATGATGGTTGCTAAGGAAATAGATTTATATGATTTCAAAGCTGTTACTTTGAGCGTCGGCTTAAGGATACAATGTAAATTCTTCAATATAGCATTCATAGAATTCCCTGTTGGGGACTTGTTTTTTTACTTGATTAAGAATCGAAGTGCAAAGGGTGCATTTGACAGCTTGATTATCGACTATCCAGAATGGGGATTGCTTTTCTTGTGGATAAACGTAGGGATTGAGCTTTAATATGCTGATAAAACTAAAAAAAACGGCTTGCAAAACACAAGCCGTTATTATTGGGAAGTTAAATCAAAAACTTTCCGTCTTTGTAGATCAGTTCGCTATCTGCGTAGATTTCACCGCCATCTCTCATATCACAGAGCATATCCCAGTGGATGTCTGATTCGTTTTTTCCGCCTGTTTCGGGGAATGCTCTTCCCAAGGCCAGATGTACCGTGCCGCCGATTTTTTCGTCAAAAAGCATATTCTTGGTGAATTTAGTTATGTTGTAATTGGTTCCCATTGCCACTTCACCAACGTAACGCGCTCCCTTTATCTCGAGCAATTTTTCAAGTAGATCCCGCCCCTTGGAGGCCTCTGCTTTTACCACTTTTCCATCCTCAAAAGTCAACCTTATATCTTCAATTTCACGCCCCTGGAAGATACCGGGGAAAGAGAAACGTATATGGCCATTCACGGTATCTTCAACAGGACCTGTGAAGACTTCCCCGGATGGGAAGTTAGCATGTCCATCGCTGTTTATCCATTTTCGTCCTTCTATGCTCATTTCAATGTCTGTGTCTTTGGAAACTATTCTGAGATGTTTTTTGGCGTTCAAGAAATCAACGTATTTTTGTTGTCGGTCGTGGATTTTCTTCCATTCCGCAACGGGGTCGTCGCTGTCGAGATGGCAGGCAGTATAAACGAAATCCTCATATTCGCTTAGAGACATGGAAGCTTCCTGGGCTTCAGCTTCAGTCGGGAATAGAGTTCCGCACCATCTCATTTCTCCTTTTCCCATGCGTTCAAAAAAGACCTTGGTGAGTTCGCTTCTCCCCTCTGCACTTTTTTTCAAATTTTCCGGGGGAACGTTGCTAAGGTTTCTCGTATTTGTGCTTCCCCAGATTGAAAGAAAGGCGTCAGCTGTTTTGGCAACAACCATTACGCTTTCTGGAAGATATCCCAGTTGCTCATCGTTTCCGTGCTTTAAGTGCATTTCACCCAAAGTTGGATCATCTATCAGCACTTGAACAAGAGCGCCTGCCTTGAGTGCTTCCAGATAAACTGCTCTGATCAAAGGAAGCACGGCAATACTGCCTTCCATAAAGAATTTCTCCCCGGGTTTCAAAGCGAGCGAGTAATTCACCAGAACCTTCGCATGTTTGGCGATTCTTTCATCCATTTCTATACCCCCTCTTCATCAGGCAATCAAGTATAGCATAGCCTTCTTTGTCAAAACTAATTTTCTTGGTAATTAGTGTATTATGATAATGGCTACCAGTAGAACATCGGCAAAGGGGGAAATGATATGTCCTTTGAGATCCTTGGCGTGGTGGAAGGTTTTTATGGAAAACCGTGGTCTATGGAAGAGCGTGAGGAGATTATAAACTTTATCGGGGAACGCGGATACAACTTATACATATACGCTCCAAAAGACGATGAGCTTCACAGATTCAAATGGCGAGAGCCTTATTCAACAGAATTCATGGAGGCTTTTAAAAGGCTGGTTGATGTCGGGGAAAAATCAGGGGTAGCTGTTTCGGTTGCTATCAGCCCCGGTCTGTCGGTGAGCTATTCAAGCGATGAAGACCTTTCCGCTATTGTAAATAAGTATCTCAGCTTTGCCAAGCTTGGTGTTGAAACTTTTGGACTTTTCTATGATGATATTCCCCCTGCATTGTTCAATAGGGACGACAAGAAGCATTTCGCCACCCTTGCAGAAGCACAGGCTTATTTTGCAAACATGGTTATGAAAAAGCTGCAAAAGAAATTGAAGCATTTAACGTTCATAGTTTGCCCCACAGAGTATCACAAAAACCCCGATTCTCTGTATTTGAAAGAATTGTCTGAAAAACTCAATCCCGATGCCAAAATTATGTGGACAGGCCCTCAGGTGTGTTCGATGAACATTCCCGTTTCAGACGCAATGGCTTTTAAAGAATCAACAGGTCGAGAACCGCTCTATTGGGACAATTATCCGGTTAATGACAGCTATATGATTCCAGAACTCCATGTTGGCCCTTACACGGGACGCTCACCAGAACTTTCGGAAAATTCCTCGGGGATAGTGCTCAACCCTATGATACAGCCCATGGCGTCAAAAGTCGCACTGGGATGTGCAGCGAAGTTTTTTTCAGACCCATGGAACTATACCCCTGAAGAAGCGTGGAAAGAGACAATTCAGGAGCTCTTCGGAGAGCTATCCGATGCTTTTGAACACTTTGCATTATACAATATGCAAAGCCCACTACACCTGGCTGAATCAGAAAAGCCAAAGGAAATAGTGGAAAGTTTCAAGGCTGCTTATACCAATGGAAATTGGGAAAAGGCATTAACCATTCTTAAAAATGAGGGGCAGGCGATGGTATCAGGTGGAGAGAAGCTCTTGAATAATCTTGATGGCAAGCTTGTTCGGGAGATTTCTCCGTGGCTGAAAGATTATATTGCATGGGGAAAACTATTGCTGAAAGCAGTAGAGATTTTAAAAAGCCGGGACGCGCTTTTTGATTTCATGGGTGAAAATAAAGAAAAAGCTGAAAGTCTTCGAAAAACGCTTGAAGAAGCAGAAACACAACTAAAAGCTCAGACACCGCAAAATACGTTGCTGTCGTGTTCAGCTTACAGGGATTTCATCTCGGAACTATGCACACGCACAAAGGGAGCATTTTATCTTTATTATAGAGACTGGCAACATTGAGCTTTAGAACTCGCAGTTGCCTGTGATAGAATTTCATTGAAACCACTTTCGAAGGGTGATAAGATGCGCAGATAATTCCACCTTCTAAAAAGCACCAAAACCCAAATGGCAATAGCCATCTATTTTTCCATTGGAGGTGGAATTATGCTTCACATAAAAGGACTTCATTTTTCTTTCGGCGCTACTGACGTGCTTAAAGGTGTTGATATGGATATACTTCCCGGCGAGGTAGTTGCTTTGCTTGGCGCAAATGGTTCTGGCAAGACAACATTGCTCAACCTTATCAGAGGAGTTTTGAGACCTTATTCCGGTTCTATCGTTTTGGAGAATAACGTGAAACCCTCCTATCTTCCTCAGGAAACCCCTTCTTTTGAAGGTACAGCTATGGAGTATTTATTGGAGAGCTTCCCGGAAATAAAAGGGATCTTCCAGAAGCTTTCATCACTTCCAGTGAACTCAGAGGATTACCCGGATCTAATAAACAAATATAACGATCTGGGCGGATTTGAACTTGAGAGGAAAATCGAGTCTGAGATCTCAAAATACGGTTTTGTAGATGAAGACCTTCAAAAGCCTTTTCTAGCTTTTTCTATGGGTCAGCAGAGATTGTGGGCGATCCTGCGAGTCTTTTTGGCGGGGGCAAACCTTTATCTGCTCGATGAACCTACGAATCACCTCGACCTGCAAATGTGTCAAAGGCTGGAAAAGATTATTCTTGAGTTCAGGTCAAAAAGGTTTTCAATTCTTCTCGTGAGCCATGACAGGCTTTTGATCGATAGAGTTGCAGACAGAAGTTATTTTCTGAAAAATGGAACGGCTTTTGCGGTTAGTGGAGGCTATTCCCTGATGCTTTCACACCTGAAGAGCGATTTCGAATCCAGGCTAAAAAGCGCAAAAGAAATAGAGAGAAAAATAAAGCAGCTTGAACTCGAAGTTTCCAGAAGAGCTTCCTGGTCGGCGAGCAAAGAAGCCCAGAAGAAATTTGCAGACAAGGTGATGAATAAGGGTTACATCGGGCATAAAGCCGCTAAGCTCGCAAAACGTGCTAAAGCGGTGCAAAATAGATCCCGGAAATTAATCGAAGAACTGAAAGAGAAAAAGCCCTTTGTGGAAAAGCCGGTTGAGATAAAACTGCCTTCATACATTGTAGCTAACAGAAGGCTGCTTTCAAGCACTAATTTGAGTTTCTCTTATGGAAACAAAGCAGTATTTGAAAATGTAGACTTTGAATTGTCCACAAAAGACCGTGTTGTTCTAATAGGTTCCAACGGATGTGGAAAGACCACTTTGGTGAAGTGCTTTGTTGGCGAACTTGATCCAGTAGGTGAGTTGTACAGAAATGACAATATCAGATGGGAATACATTCCCCAGGATGTTAGGACTTTCTTTAGAGCTGGTAACTTGCTGGATAACCTCAGGGTTTCAGATATCGATGAGTTGCAGTTAAGGCAAGCACTTGGAGCGGCAGGTTTCAGGAAAGACAAAGTTTTGCAGAAAATCGATTCGCTGAGCTATGGGGAGCTCATGAGAGCGGCTATTCTTAAGTCAATGCTTAGAGAAACTGAATTCCTCTTTCTCGATGAACCTACAAACCATCTGGACATAGAATCTCTGGAGCTTCTCGACGAATTACTAAAAAGGTTTCCCGGAGGTTTTCTTGCAATAAGCCATGACAGGCACTTCATAGCCACCCATGGAAACAAACTATATTCTTTTGAAGGTGGGAACGTAAAGCTCTTGTTTGAGGAAACACGTTTGGACATTACTGAATTCCAGAAAACAATAGAGATAATCACCCCACAAGATGATGAAGATAGGTGAAATTTGGAAAAGCAATACTCTAAGAAATATAATCGATTATGGTAAGAGGAGAAGGAGGGGATATGATGAAAATTTTTCTGGATACGGCGAATCTCGAAGAAATAAAAACAGCAGCAGACTGGGGAATTATTGACGGTGTTACGACAAATCCCACGCTTGTTGCGCGTGAAGGTGTTCCATTCCATGAGAGGGTAAAAGAGATATGTGAAGTTGTCAAAGGACCTGTCTCCGCTGAGGTTACAGCCCTTGATTATCAAGGAATGGTTAAAGAAGCCAGGGAGCTTGCAAAACTCAGCGAATATGTCGTGGTGAAGATACCCATGACCCCGGATGGCATAAAAGCGGTAAAGAAACTTTCAGGCGAAGGAATAAAAACAAATGTGACCCTCATTTTTTCACCTTCACAGGCCTTGCTCGCCATGAAAGCGGGTGCGACTTATATAAGTCCTTTTGTTGGAAGGCTGGATGACATTTCCAACGAAGGTATGAAAATCGTCGAAGAGATCCTGCAAATCATCTACAATTACGATTTCGATACGGAAGTGATAGTAGCCAGCGTGCGCCATCCAATGCACATCGTCGAAGCGGCTTTACTGGGAGCACATATTGTGACAACGCCTTTCAAATCGCTTCAGGCGTTGTTCAGGCATCCCCTCACTGATATAGGGATAGAAAGGTTCATGAATGATTGGAAGAAATACAAAGAGCAGTTTTGATTAATTCAGTTTTCATAGGAGGCGGTAAAATGTACAACTTCAAAGCGTTTTTACCCACAAAGCTGGTCTTTGGGGCAAAGGCTGTAGAAAAATTACCAAAAGAGGTAAAAAAGCTTGGAACTAAGGCAATGATTGTTACCGGCAGGCATAGCACAAAAAAATCAGGTCTGCTTGACCGGGTTTTAACTTTGTTGAAAGGTGCAGATATTTCAACTGTGGTTTATGACAGGATAACACCTAACCCAACAACGGAACAGGTAAACGAAGCAGCTGATATCGCTAAAAAAGAGGGAGTCCAATTTGTAATTGGTCTTGGTGGGGGGAGCCCCATAGATAGTGCCAAATGCATTGCGATTGCTACGACGAATGAAGGTGGGATCTGGGATTACGTAAAAGTTGGTGGGGGTAAAAAGCCAAAAAGCGCTTTGCCCATAGTCGCAATTCCCACGACTCATGGCACGGGGACTGAGGCTGACCCCTTTGCTGTGATAACAAATCCCGAAACGAAGACAAAAATCGGAATAGGTTATGATGTGATTTTCCCATCGGTATCTCTGATTGACCCCGAGGTTATGCTTACACTCCCAAAGAACCAAACGGCCTATACATCTATGGACGCTTTCTATCATTCAATAGAGGCTTTTCTCAACAAAAACGCGAATCCATATTCCGACCTTCTGGCAATTGATTCCATGAAACGTATAATAAGTAATTTGCCAATTGCCTATGAGGACGGACTTGATATTAATGCGAGAACAGAATTGACCTGGGCCAACACAGAAGCAGGCATAACAGAAACACTTACTGGCGTTATAGCTAACCATGCCATAGAACATGGAATAAGCGGTTACTATCCTCATATTGCCCATGGCTTCGGGCTCTGTATCACAGGGCCTTACCTTTTTGAACATATTTTTGATTTTGTTTTTGAAAGACTTGCGCGTGTAGGCAGAGAGGTTTTCGGGATATACGAATGCGATGACAAAAGAGCTGCCCGAATGATGATAGGTAAGTTAAAGGACTTTCAGGAACGCTTCGGGCTGAACAAGAAGCTCTCCGCACTGGGAGTTGAAAAAGGAACACTCGGGGATATGGTGGAAACTTCTTATAACGCAATGTATGGAGTAATCGAGACCACACCGGGCGACCTGAAAAAAGAAGACCTTTTTAAAATACTTGAAAGAGCCTTTTGACAAATTAAGGCATAAAAAATTCTTGTATTTACAAGCCCCCTTTCGGGGGCTTTTTTAATTTGGTTAGAAAAAGAAATCTATTCAGAGCTAATTGCCTAAGAGCAGAGCTAATGGAAAATAAACGACCGAATAAGAATTTTGATAATGCTGAACAAGGCATTATAATTAACTTGTTAACGTTAACGGAGGTGGCAGATGAAGCGTCCTACACTGAAAGATGTTGCCCAAAAAGCCGGTACTTCTCTTATGACGGTTTCCCGGGTGGTTAACAACAGGCCGGGTGTAAGTGATGAAACAAAGGCAAAGATAATGAAAGCGATAGAAGAACTCGGTTATAGGCCACATTCAGATGCGCGTTCTCTTAGGGTAGGAAAAACTGGACGAATAGGTGTGGTGGTTTCGGATATTCGAAATCCTTTTTATGCAGAAATGGTTGGCGATATTGAAGACCTTGCCGAAAAAACAGGGATGACGGTTATCGTAACCGATACCGAAAGAAAGCTGCAGCAGGAGCAGAGAGCACTTGAAACCCTTTACAACAGTGGTGTGGATTCTATCATTATTGCTCCCGAAGGTTATAGTGTTGAACATCTTGAATCGTACAAGAAAAAAGGGATAAATATAGTTTCTTTTGGTGTCCATTGCCCTGAAGGGAATTTCTCTGAAGTCTGGATTGACGAAATCGAAGGCGCCAGGAAGGTTGGTAAATATCTATTGAAACGGGGAGTCAAAAGGGTGGTTCTGATTATGGGAAATCCCAGAAAATTTACGACTTCCGGAAGGACGGAGGGTTTCATTCAAGGCTTTGGAAAGGTTCCAGATTATATTTTGCATCTACCAGTGAACTGGCAAAGCTCTTATAATGCTGTCATCGAAATGAAAAAACTTCCAGAAGCTTTTTTCTGCTATAACGACCTTATGGCTCTTGGGGTTATAAAAGCCCTCAGGGAAAAGGGAGCTGTTCCGGGAAAAGATGTCGCTGTTGTCGGGTACGATGATGTTTTTTTTGCAGAAATAAGCGCTTTGACCACAGTTCGAATAGACAAGTCAAAAATGGTAAATACCGCTTTTACACTGGCGCTAAGTGATAATGTTGAAAAAATCAAGTTCGTTCCTAAACTCATTTTGCGCAAGAGCGCATAGGAGGTGGGTAGTATGAGGAAAGTTCTCTTTGTGTTTTTAGTTCTTTCTATTGTCGTTTCTCTTTTGGGAGCTCAGAAGCTCGTTATCAACTCGTATATGTCAGACCCTGCTCCCAAGAAGGTATTTGCTGAACTGGTGGAACAGTTCAAGGCGGAACATCCGGAGATTGAAGTTACCGTTAATACCTTTGCTCATGAAGATTTTAAGACCCTTCTCAGAACATGGCTTAATTCTTCAAACGCCCCTGATGTAGTTACATGGTTCGCTGGCGAGAGAATGAGATACTTTGCCAGCAAGGGACTGCTTGAACCAATTGACGATATTTTCGATGGTGGGTTTGAAGCATATTTCCCCGGAGCTTTCAAGAGCGCTTCCGCCTACGAAGACCACATCTATTTCGTTCCGCAATCATGGTATTGGTGGGGTGTATATTACAGAAAATCCATCTTTGAAAAGCTCGGTTTGACCGTTCCCGTTACCTGGTATCAGTTCCTTAATACCTGCGAAAAACTGAAAGAGGCAGGATACATTCCGATAACCATCGGAACGAAGTACCTCTGGACAGCAGCAGGTTGGTTCGACTACTTGAATATGAGGGTAAATGGGCTGGACTATCACCTGAAACTAACAAACGGTGAAATAGAATACACAGACGAAGGCGTCAAAAAGGTCTTCGAATACTGGAAACAGCTTGTTGATGCAGGTTATTTCATAAGCAACCACACATCTTACACCTGGCAGGATGCGGCAAACTATCTCTTTACAGGCGATGCAGCCATGTATCTCATGGGACAGTTCATAAAAGACGTAGCACCCGAAAGTGTAAAAGATGATCTTGATTTCTTCAGATTCCCCGTAATAGATGGAAATATTGGCCTTTATGAAGACACGCCAATTGATGGATTCATGATTCCTGCCAAAGCGCAAAACAAAGAAGCTGCTAAGATTTTCCTTGAATTCATCGCCTCAAAAGAAGCACAGGAATACTTCGCATCAAATCTTGGAAGGCTCGCTGCAAACAAGGATGTTCCGGCACCCGATGCGCATGCACAAAAAGGTCTTGACATGATTCTTGCATCTGATGGTGTAATGCAGTTCTACGACAGGGATACTAACCCCGAAATGGCAACAGCTGGTATGAACGGATTTGTTGAATTCATGGTTTATCCAGTAAGGATTGATTTCATCCTCAAAAACCTTGAAATCGAAAGATGGAGAATCTTTAAGTAATTTTAGAAAAGGGCCTGGAAAGGCCCTTTTCCTTCACTTACTTCAGGAGGTAATGATATAGATGAAATCCAAAAAATGGGTTCCTTACGCTTTCTTAGCCTTACCTTTGCTTATGTACAGCATTTGGGTCATATTCCCCATATTTCAGACTCTGTATTTGAGTTTTACAGATTGGGACGGCGTTTCACCTGAATTTTCAATTATAGGTTGGGATAATTTCAAACTCCTTTTCCAGGATCCATATTTCAGAATCTCGCTGTGGAACAATATAAAATGGCTAATAGGGTTTGCCGGTGTTTCCGTTCCTCTTGGATTGCTCATAGCTATGCTGCTTGACCAGAAATTCAGAGGTTCAAAGGTATACAAGACGCTTATGTACCTTCCTATGACGCTTTCTTTTGTGGTGATAGGACAGATATGGTCATGGATTTTAGAACCACGCTATGGGGCGCTTAACAGTTTTCTATCAATTTTTGGCATTAAGTCCGTGGGCTGGCTTAGTGACCCAAACATCGTTACTTACTCCCTCATCATGGCAGCATCGTGGAGGCAGATTTCTTACGCAATGGTACTATATCTGGCCGGTTTGAAGCAGGTTCCAAAAGAGCTTGTTGAAGCGGCCTGGGTAGATGGAGCTAATGGCTGGAAAAGGTTCGTTCACGTCATTTTGCCTATGTTAAGGCCTGCTACTATTGTGGCGATAACAGTAAGTGTAATCGATTCATTGAGGGCTTTTGATATCGTGTATGTATTAACGAGAGGAGGGCCTTTTTATTCCTCCAGCGTTATGGCGAATTATATGTATATAATGGCTTTCAATAACTATCGTATGGGATACGGTTCCGCAATTGCCACCATTCAATTTCTCATAACCCTTGGTTTCATTGTCTTCTATATGCGGAATGTGCTGAAAAAGGAGGAAGCCTTATGAGAGCGAAAAAAATAGTTTTTTATATATTGGCCACCATTATTGTTTTGCTGTGGATAGCCCCTTTTATGATCTCGTTTTTTACATCTTTCAAATCAATGGATGAGTTGATGCTTACAAGAAAATGGTGGGCTCCTCCGAAAAAGTGGTTCCCGAGCAATTTCATCACAGCCTGGAAAGATGCCAATATGGGCAGGTATTTCTTGAACACATTTATCATTACAATACCTTCTGTTCTGGGAGCTCTGTTTTTGTCAAGTTTAAGTGCTTATGCGCTAGCCTGGTATAAGTTCAGGCTTTCAAAACTCATTCTCATGATTTTCGTTGGGGGGATGCTGATCCCTTTCCAGATGCTTCTTATACCAGTTTACAGATTTTCAGTTTCGTTGGGGATTTATGATAGGTTTATAGGGGTAATACTTTTCCATATAGCCTTTCAGCTTGGTTTTTGCACCTTTTTCCTGAGGAACTTTATGAAGACAATACCAGCAAGTATTTTCGATGCTGCAATGATTGACGGCGCTGGACATTTCACTATTTACAGCAAAATCGTCATGCCGCTTGTGCTTCCAGCTCTTGCCGCTTTGGGGATACTTGAATTTACTTGGATATGGAATGACTATCTATGGTCTCTCATACTCATTCAAAGTGATAAAATAAAACCAATTACGCTGGGGCTTGTCAATTTGCAGGGGCAATGGATTACGAGCTGGAATACCATGGCAGCAGGAGCGATTATCGCCGCCGTTGTACCTTTGTTTGTTTTCCTTCTTTTCCAGAGATATTTCATAGAAGGGTTGACAGTTGGTAGTGTGAAAGGATGATATTGTGAAAAAACTTTTTGGCGCTTGCTATTACCCTGAACATTGGGAACCCGATAGAATAGAGAAAGATGTGGAAATAATGAAAACTCTCGGCTTCAACGCCGTGAGAATTGGTGAGTTCGCCTGGTCCTTTGTCGAGCCGAGTCCCGGGGAATACGACTTTTCTCTTTTTGACAGGGTTATTGAGACATTTTCAAAAAATGGCATTGGTGTGATAATGGGCACACCTACCGCTACTCCGCCTGCATGGCTCGTTAAATCGCATCCTGAAATTCTTCAGGAAAATGAATCTGGACACAAGTTAAACTTCGGGAGCAGAAGGCATTACTGCTTCAATTCACTGGTTTACAGAAAATTCGCAAGGGAAATAACCAGAAAATACGCCGAAAGATATGGTAAATCTGACACCATAATCGCCTGGCAGATTGACAACGAATACGGATGCCATAATTCAACCCTTTGCTATTGCGATAACTGCGCAAAGAAATTCAGGAAGTGGCTGAAGGATAAATACCATAATATCGAAGCCCTGAATAAAGCCTGGGGAACGGTTTTCTGGAGCCAGCAGTATAGAGATTGGGAAGAAATAGATCCTCCACGCCACACAATAGCGAGCCATAATCCCTCTTTATCGCTTGATTACATGCGCTTTTCTTCCGATTCTGCAATTGAATTCCATAGAGAAATGGCAGAAGAAGTGAGAAAATACAGTTCAAAACCCATCACGCACAATCTGATGGTCAATTTTACAGAAATAGATTATTACAAGCTTTCAAAAGAACTTGATTTTGTGAGCTGGGACAATTACATACCCGGTGATTACGATTACCATCTTCAGGGAATGAACCATGATCTTATGAGGTCTCTGAAAAATGAGCCTTTCCTTGTTATGGAACAGCAACCGGGCAGGGTCAATTGGCGAAAGGTGAACAATTATCACGATCCCGAACAGTTAAAATACTGGATTGCACAATCTATGGCTCACGGAGCATTCGGCTCCCTGATTTTCAGATACAGGCAACTGCCTTATGGAGCTGAGCAGTATCACAGCGCCTTGCTCAACTACGATGGTAGCCTTACGCCACGAGCTATTGCTGCAAAGGAAGGCTTTAAGGCTTTTATGGATGAGGAAATTCTGATCCCTATTAAAGAAACGGCTATATATATAGATTATGAAAATTTCTGGATAGACAGAACGGATAGATTGAATAACAATTTCTCTTTGCTTTCAGATAGCATATTGATTGCATACAAAGCTCTGCGGGAGCTTGGATATAATGTGGACTTTGTATTCCCGGAAGACGATATTTCTGAATATAAGCTTTTATTTATACCTTCGGCTTACTATGTTCGTGATGAATTCCTCAAAAAGCTTTCAACCTTCAATGGAAAATTAATTGTCACCGCAATGACTTCATCAAAAGACGAATACAACAATATCAGGTCATCTATACCCTATGGTCTGGAAGAAATCCTCGGCGTGAAGGTAGTAGATTTTGGAGGAATCGAACAAGCGCAGGATTTGATGCTAAACGGAAAGAAATTCAAAGGGAAATTTATCCTTGAAGTATTGAAGATTCTTGATGCCGAAACAATCGGGGATTTCCTCTATCCTTACGAGAAATTCCCCGCGGTTACACGAAAGGGCAACGCCATTTATATCGCATCTATTCCAGAAGAAAGCCTTTTGAAGGAACTTTTGCTTTCAATTGGCTTTGAAAAGAGAATAAATGGAGCTGAAATAATTAACTTCAAAGGAACTTCTGTGCTACTGAATCCTTATCCGGAAAAAAGGGAAATCGAGTTCGGACATGATAAAATATTCCTCGAACCTTTTTTCTGGAAAATTCTTTGAGTTTTTTCGGTTTTCACCTTAGATAGAAAAGCTATTTCATGAATCAAGTTGGTGAATTATGCGCAGAAAATTGATTTATGTATCTGTTTTTTTATTTGTGGCTATTGTTGCTCTTTTAGGATTTTATCATTTGAATATTACCAGGTTCACCGAAAGAATAGAAAGTAGTAAGAGCGCATTGAAGCTTTCTGTAATCTTGCTTACCGAAAAACTTTCTTATGGTTACTTCCAGTGGACAGAATTTTATGAAGCAGTTAAGAAAGGTGAGACAGGATTCATAGAGAAAAATTTCTCTGAAATTCTTGCCGGTTCTTCAGCAGTTAACTCAGTGGAAATTATTAATAGGCCCGCAGCATTTTCAGACAAAGAATCTCTTTATAAAGTTGTAGCGAAAGATAGTATGAATTTAATCGTATACTTCAATATATTTGACGACTTGTTGGAGAACGTGGTAGATAGCAAAGTTGTAAGAGCTGATATCTCTTTGGGGGAATTTTTAAATGCATATGGCTTATCAAGCTTGATAGAAGTCAATAATTCCAAAACAGGTACCCCCCTGGTATTTGGCTTGAAATATAAATTCAAGACTTTTCCAATTAAACTCCTTCATATAGTAAGCGCTTTATCTATGGCTCTATTGAGCACTTTGATAGTGCAAAGAATGATTGAGTCTGAAATCTCCGCACATTATCAAACTGTCGGTCTTGAAGCCATTGCTTTTCTTTTTGAACAGCGAGACCGATACACAGCAAATCATTCAAAAAAAGTAGCAGCAATTTCAGTTGCATTGGGAAAAATCTTGGGTATAAAAGGGAAAAAGTTGAAAACATTGGAAAGAGCGGCGCTTCTTCATGATATTGGAAAAATAGGAATACCAGAAGAAATTCTCACAAAAAGGGGAAAATTAACTGCTGAAGAATATTTTATAATTAAAAGGCATCCGGAAGTTGGCGCATCTGTGCTTGGCAAAATTCCATATCTGAAGAACTTGATTCCTATAATCTTGTATCACCATGAAAGGATGGATGGATCTGGTTATCCGGAAGGTCTTAAAAAAGACGAAATACCCATGCTTGCAAGGGTTTTAGCAGTTGCAGATGTTTTTGACGCACTGATAAGCGATAGGCCATACCGTCCTGCTATGAACATTAAAAGTGCTATTAAGGAAATGGAAAGCATGCCTCTTGATCAGGAAATCGTGAGCGCTTTTAAAAACAACATAGATTACGTATTAATGAATTCAGCAAAGCAAAAAATGCTTACTGAACAAAAGCTCTTTGTTTCATAGACCGTCATTCAAACTTCGGCAATATATAATCCTTCAACAATGTCAAGGAGAATTCGGATGAAATTGCGGCGGTGGTTACCACCACGAGACTCTTTGATGGAACTATGTAAATGCGCTGGTCGTTATAACCATAAGCGGATATTATCTCGATATCTTTATATTCATAAATCCACCAGTGATATCCGAAAAAGACATCCGTTGAAACTTTGTGCATTTTCTGCAGGGATTTCTCGATCCAGCTCTTTGGAACAAGCTGTTTGCCTTCCCAGATACCCTCCGTAAGGACAAGGAGACCTATTTTAGCCATGTCTTCGGGAATCATGTTCAGTCCCGCTCCTTTGTTTATCCCCTGCGAATCCTTTGACCATATTACCTCTGTTATTCCAAGAGGGTGAAAAAGATTTTCCTCTGCTAATTCCAGAGCAGATTTTCCGGTTAATCTCTGTATGGCGGCGGTTATCAAATGCGAAGCCCCGGTGTTATAGACAAATTTTTCACCGGGCGTATGTGCCATGGGCAGATTGAGCACGAATTGCACCCTATCGGGGCTATTAACAAACTTGTTGTAGATATTTCTTGGGTCACTATATGAATAAGCCCATTCATTCCATTCGAAACCGCAGGTGTTTTCCGGTACGTGCCTGATCTCTATTTCCTCTTTTTCCTTTGAGGGGTTTTCAAAAACATAGTCGGAGAAGATTTCTGTTATTTTGATTTGCTCAGATGAAATATAGCCTTTGTCAATCATTATGCCGACGAGCAGGGAATTTATGCTCTTTGTTGCGGAATAAAGTGCGTGAAGTTCATCTGGCGAGACTTGTGAGCCGTTTTCCTTGAAGTAATTTTCATAAACTACATAGCCGTCTTTTACTATGATAAGCGAGTGCAGTTCTTTCCAGAAGATTCTTTTGATATAAGATTCGAGTTCATCAAAGCTGTAACTGTCATCGTGCTTCCAGCTGTTGGTCGGCCAGTAATCAGGGATGAAGCCGAAGGCAATGGACGTTAAAAATAATATCACAATACAAAAAGCAAATTTCTTCATTGAAATATGGGCAGTTCTGTACAGAACCGCCCCCTCCTCTCGTTGTTTATTCTCCCTTTATGACTTTGAGGTTCCACTTAAGGAATGCCACGGTAATCTTGAATACACCTTTCAATATCTTTCCAGAAAAGAGGAAAATTCCTATCCCTATCAACATAATCCCAAATACAAAAAGCAGTTCCTGGTTGAGATTAGAAAAGGGGAGTATAACATTTTCCGGAAAATAATAATAAAATATCGGGAAAACTACAAAAGCAGCAGCGACAGCAAAAACTGCAAAAACAACGACATAAAGCACAATGAAAAAGGGCAAGGTGACGATCAGGTTGAAAAAGCCGAGCCCTATTATGCTCATTATAGCTGTGAAAACGCTTCTGCTCTTTGGCTTTTCATCAAGCGCTTTGATGTTGTATTCGGCGAGTATCAGCCTGGCGATTTTGTCAGGATTTCCGAGGCCGCGAGAAATCTCGTCTTCTGTCTTTCCCTGCCTTAGACCTTCCTGAAAATGATCTCTGTAATCTTGAAGGAATTCTTCTCTTTCTACTGGCTTGAGCTTTCTTAAACCTCTTTCCAGCCTTTTTATGTATTCAACACTGTTCATTTTCATTCCCCCTGCCAAGGAGTTTGTTTACCCCATTGTAGAATTCAAACCAGTCTTTTCTAAGCTTTTTGCACTTGGCTACACCCTCAGGAGTTAACCGGTAATATTTTCTAGCGGGTCCTTCGGTGGATTCTTTTATATATGATGTTAGCAATCCCTCTTTTAGCAACCGCTTAAGGAGAGGGTAAATTGTCCCTTCAGAAATCTTAATCGCATCAGAAATTTTCTCTACTAACTGATATCCGTAGCAATCTTCTTCTGAAAGGACGCTAAGGACGCACAAATCAAGAACGCCTTTTTTCATCTGTTTGTCCATCTCTACACCTCTTTTTGAGATCATCGTTTTTTCATTTTTCACTTATTTTGATATTGGAATTGCTTGTGTTTAGACTTATATACAGATTGCCTCCACCATAAATGCTTCCGTTAACGCTTGTCTTCTCTATGGAAGTTGCAAGGATAGGTACATTGTCTAAAATAACCCGGCCATTTGACGTATCAGCATCTATAACTGCGCCTGTCCCATGTGGTATGGCAAGCTCAATTCCCCCATTACTTGTGGTTAGTTTTAATTGACCGGAGCTCGGGAGTTCAGAATCCAAAACAATCCTTCCATTGGAAGTCTTCAAAGTGTTATTTTCCCCCAATAGAGAGGAGTTTCTTATATAAATGCTCCCGTTTGAAGTTTTCAAATATACTTGCGCCTGCGAATTTTCAACTTCTATTGAAGCGTTCGACGTATCAGCATTAAGACTTCCCGTAAATCCGCTGGCATAAACTTTTCCATTTGAGCTATCGAGCTCTGCATTGCCGTTTACTTTAAGCAGATAGATAGAGCCATTTGAAGTTTTTCCGATAATTCGTGCGTTGAGATTGGAAAAATTCAAACTACCATTGCTGGTTTTGGCTTCAACGTTATCTACAAGTTCATAGGGTACTTTCAAGATTATTGAAACACCATAGCTTTTGAAAAAGCTTGTTTTCTTCAATCTGGGGGTGATTATTCTCATGTAATCCCCAAGAAATGTAACTTCTGGTTTTGTCGATTTAAAAAGCTCTTCCAGCCTATTTTCTGAATAACCAGTGTACCTCTGTTTGACTTCAAGCTGTATATAGTTATTTTCCCAGCCTTCCACATGAACAGATCCATTTATCGTATCTACATAGACCTTACTGCTGGATAAATTCGAAAAGATCTCGGTGTATTCATTCTGGTAATTTGAAGAATCCTCAAAATCAAAGCCATGAAAATCTACCGGACCCAATATGAATGAAACCCCCACTAAAATCAAACCAACAGCCAGGATTGTTCCTGCAACTACGCTTCCACTTTTTCGCTTCATAACGCTACCTCCTTCTTTTGAGTCGAGTCATTTTTTCTTCGAGACATCTGCTCCAATGACAGAATAACATACAGTATTATGTTATGCAAGGTAGTGTGTATTACAATATAAAAAAATAACAATTGCATTGTTGTAACCGCTTTTTGCTTTTACAAGGAGTCCTCTATACTGAAAGGGCTTGAGAATAGCGGTGTTAGAATTTAAATATGAACATCAGGGAGTGATGGTTAATGGGCAGATACTACCCGAAACTTAAATCAAGAATATGGATCCCGATTGACAAAATAGAAGAAGAAGCCATAGAGCAAATCAGAAACCTTTCCAGGATCCCATCTCTCTTTAGATGGATAGCTGTAATGCCCGATGTGCATCCGGGTTATGGCATGCCTATTGGAGGAGTTGTTGCATTAAAGAATGCTGTTATTCCCTACGCTGTGGGAATGGACATTGGTTGTGGCGTGGTTACAGTGAAAACTAATTTAACCGCTGAAATAGTGATGAAATACCGGGAGCCGATTTTGAAAATGTTTCTTGAGAAAATCCCCGTGGGTTTCAGATGGAGAGGGAAAGCATTGTCAAGTGATTTATGGAAAAAGAAACCAGCGGGTTTTGTTACTGAAAAAGAGTGGAAAAAAGCCCAGAAGCAGCTTGGAACCTTAGGGGGTGGAAATCATTTTATTGAGATCCAGAAAGATGAATCCGGGGAAATATTCCTAACCGTGCACAGTGGTTCTCGAAATCTTGGGAAACAGGTTGCAAGCCACTACGACAGAATCGCAAAGGAATATTGCAAAAAGCGGGGGGTTAATCCTCCACCGGGTCTTTCATGGTTGCCAGTGGACAGCAATGAAGGCAAACAGTATCTTGGTGAAATGAATTTCTGCATTGAATTCGCAAGTGAAAATCGACGTCTTATCATGGAAACAGCACTGGAAGTCATGAAATATTTCTTTCCAGATATAGAGGAACTTGAAAGACTTGAAACTATCCACAATTATGCGTCCTTTGAAGAGCATTATGGAGAAAAGGTGCTTGTCCACCGCAAAGGCGCTGTTAAAGCCAAAGGAAAAGTTATAATTCCCGGCTCGATGGGGAGCTCCACATATATAGCCGAAGGGCTATGCAGTCCAGATAGTTTCTGCTCCTGTTCTCATGGTGCTGGAAGGGTTTTAGGCAGGCACGAGGCGAAAAGGAAATTGAGCTTTGCTGAGGTCAAGCGCGATCTTGACGAGCGGAATGTTGTGTTGATAACCCCGGATAAAAGCGCAGTTGTAGAAGAAGCCAGAGCGGCTTATAAAGACATTGAAGAAGTCATGGAGTATCAAAAGGACCTTGTAAAAAAGGTTACAAGGCTTACACCAATAGCTGTTATTAAAGGGTAGCTTGAAAACCGGGTCTAGGGTCTGGGGTTTAGAGTATAGAAAATACTTCGAGAATCGTGACACCAGGAATCCGGGACAGCGAGGAATTGCTATGTTTAGCTAAAGCTCAGGTTGTGCGGGACAAAGCATACACAACCCACAACCGACAACAATCAAACTGCTTCCGGGGGCGGAAGTTGCTTCCGATATCGGAAGCAGATTTTTCAAGAATGATTAGTAGTGCTATTCAGAGATTCCGTTTATTACTCTTTTTAGAACAGGGTCAACGATGTTGTATTTCCCATCAGCTTTTTTTATCCATGATGTCTGCTGAAGGATATTCAAGGCTTCATATAATCTTGAGTCACCAACTATATCCCCAGAGGCTATTAAGAGCCTTTTGAGACCTGCCCAGGAATCGACTCCCGCAGCGATGTGCTTTAGAATTTTCAAATAACGAGGACTTCTCTTTTCAAGCTCTTTAAGTTCGCTTGAAATCATTCCTGAAAGATAATTGAATACTTTTTCAATTGCTTCCTTTACATCTAAAAATTCGCGGTATTTTACTCCGAAAAGAACTAAATATCCCGGTATTCCATCAAGAATATTAACAACTTCTTCGATGTCAAATGAAACTGGTAAATTTATTTGTGCAAAGCCTTTTTTTAAGAATTCTATAGAAGTTTTTCTTTTGAATGGTTCAATGCATATCTCTGAATAAGCTCTGCCATAAAGAGGGGATTCGTAATCTGAAAGCTTCAGAAAATCGTGCAGTAACCCTATTTCAGATCCTGTTATGACTAGCTTTGTATTGTGCAAATTATCGTAAATAAACGCAAGCAATGTAAGAAGGTCTTTTCCCCCTCTTGAACCATAATATTTCAAATACTGGGCTTCATCAATATACAGGATGATATTTTTTCCGTTCTTAGCAGCAAATTCATTGAGTCTTTCCATTAGCGATGAAAGGTCTAATTCTTTCCTGATGAGAGTAATGCTATTTCCTTTGATACTTACTCCCCGCAACTCTTTAAGGAATTTGACTATCTTATACTTCAAAGATACCCGGGCAAGTTCGCTTTCGATTTGGCTTATGAGATGGAAATGGGTGATATTCCCTCCCGAAGAGGAATAAAGGCTTCTTCCGTCCAAAAAGATGGAGATTTCCTGGAGCTCATTCAACATGGCTTTGATCAATGAGGACTTTCCTACCCTTCGCAGCCCGGTTACAATAACAAGCGGATAGTTATACAAAGCATCTTCAAAAGCTTTTCTTTCATCAATCCTATCAAAGAGATCTTCCAATTTGGTTTTTGGCCTTGTATCAAAAAGCATGTATTCACCCCCAATGAAATTATATCACTTCCGGGGGCGGAAGTTACTTCCGATATCGGAAGGTAAAGATAGAAATATCGGTCACCATTCAAGATAAGCTGTAAGCGTTGGTATCGGGACAATTTCATCTATGCTCACAAAGAAATCTCCCGGCAAGTTAATTGCCAATCCAATATCCGCACCAAGATAAAGCGAAGCAAAGCTAAGGCTGATCCTGAAATCTGTTCCGATTTTTCCCAATAGCAAGCATTCCATTTCCTTTAAATTCCAGAATCCTTCTATTCCGGCATGTGGCCTGAAGAAAGATAGATCAGTTGATACAAAAATACCCGGGGAAACTATTTCTAAACCCCGGTTACTAAATACAAAACCGCCTTTAACCATGAGATCCACTGTACCAAGCTCAAATCTTGCCATGACAAAAGGCTCAATAAACCCGCTGATATTTACACCGATACTGTAACTTATTCCAAAAATACCAAGACTAATTAAAAGAAAAACAAAAAGCACCACCCATCTTTTCATAAAATCACCCCCAAAGGTTTCATTAAGATAATAACAAAAGAGAAGGCAAAACAGCAGGAAAATAAAGAATAGCTGGCAATTCAAGAAAAACCTAAATGTGGTTATTAAAGAAAAGTCAGCCATAAAGATTTTGGTTTTAGATGCTTTTTTCATAATTTGGCTATTTTCCTCTTCATTTTTATAATATAAGGTTATACTTGTTATGTGAGAAAAAATGCTTAATGGGAGATGATTATTTTGAAAGCCGCAGTTATAAATGGAAGTCCGGGAATGGAAAAGGGGAACACCGCTTTTGTCTTAGAACCTTTTCTCGAAGGAATGAAAGATGCAGGATGTGAAGTTGAGTTATTCTATGCGAGTGCGCTTAATATAAAGCCGTGTAGCTGCAGCATCATGTACTGCTGGTATAAAAATCCGGGTGAGTGCATCATAAAAGACGATATGGTAAAACTTTATCCAGCCCTAAGGGGAGCAGATATTCTTGTTCTCGCTACGCCTGTTTATATTCCGCTGCCGGGAGAGATGCAGAATTTAATCAACAGGCTCTGCCCTTTATTAGATCCGGTGCTGAAATTTCAAGAGGCCCGAACAAGAGCGAAGTTTCGCGAGAATGTGAATATCACAAAAATCGCACTGGTATCAACATCTGGATGGTGGGAACTCGGAAATTTCGATGTGGTAGTCCATATTGTTGAAGAACTTGCAAAAAATGCAAATGTAAAGTTCGCAGGTGCTGTTTTGAGACCTCACGTTCATTTTTTGAGGCACAAAGCCACACCCAATGCTGATAGGAAAGAGATTCTTGAAGCTCTAAAAAAGGCAGGATCTGAGCTCGTAAGTGAAGACAAAATGCATAAAAAAACTCTTGAATTAATAAGCCACCCCCTCATCTCTAAAGAGAAGATATTGCAAATTTACAATAGCTGAATTACTCTACAAAGTAGCTTAAAAATTTGAATATCGAAAGTCATTAATACTTTCAAACTCATTTTCGAACACCATATTTTGAGTTTCTTAATTAACAGCTGCTGACTGGAAATAATAGCCAAAAATCGTTTCTAATCAACAGACTACTTGTTTTGAATTTTAGTATTGAATTTATATAATTAGTAAGTAAAGTTTACTGACTAAACAGAAATAACATGTAAGGAAGTGAATTGATTATGTCTTCAAGACCTGAGGATCTTAGGGTAAGAAACACTTCAAAAATAGTCAAAACTTTGATAATAAATCCAAACTTATCAAGGGTTGAGCTTGCAAGAATTTTAAACCTAACAAAAACAACCGTATCCTCGATAATTAACAAGTTGATTTCTCTTGGAATTGTTGAAGAGATCGAAAAAGATAATAGCGGGAGCATAGGAAAGTCTCCTGTTCCTTTGAAGATCAGAAGCGATGCTGCTTCTGTTATTGGAATTGGCCTCGAAAGAAAGGATACATCAGGTGTTCTTCTGAACCCAGACGGCAAAGTTCTTGAAAGCATTATTGTTCATGAATCCAACCGTAAAAAGGAAGCTGCAGCTAAAAACCTATTGAAAGTTATCGAAATCATGTTATCTAAGGCGCGTGAACATGGCATTGAGCCAAATGCAATTGGTATTGGTGCTCCCGGGCCTATTGATGAAAAAGTCGGTGTTATATATTCACCAAGCGGATTACCAGATTGGGAAAATTTCAATGTTGTCCAAATAGCTCAAGAAACCTTCAAAAAGAAAACTTACCTGATAAATGACGCAGATGGTGGCGCTTTAGCTGAACGCTTTTTTGGAAATGGCAAGGAGCTTAATTCTTTTGTAGATATTTTCTTCGATGAAGGAATAGGCTGTGGAATTGTACTCAATGGAGAAATTTACAGAGGGGCTTTTGGCTATTCAGGAGAGTTTGACTATCTGGCTTTCCTCGGAAAAGTTATTGGAAAAGGAGAAGAGTACTTTAGTCTGGAAAAAGTGTTATCTGAACTCCGTATATTCCTGGGAAAAAATCAGCATCAGCTTGGAAGTGTCGACATAAAAGAATATCTTGAGAACAGTGAAAACATGGAAGCTAAAAAGAGATTTGAAGAAATTTATACCGAATTAGGTCGAATTGCTTCAATAATCTCAAATCTCATTGGACCAGAAGCAGTTATCGTAAGTGGAAGGATGATCGAATTGGGAGATTTATTCATGAAGCCCTTTAAAAATGTATTCTTCAAACTCCAGTTTGGACGCGAGAAGAAAGTACGGTTAATAAAAGGGGCTTTCCCACAAAATATTACATATGCAATAGGTGCTGCTACCAATGCTTTACTTAACCATGTTATCGAAAAATCGATAACATAACCAAATCTAAAGGGAGGTTAGCGTATGAAGAAGGCAAGGTTTTTTCTGTTGATTTTGCTTGTGTTTCTCGTGGGGATTACTGCGTTTTCTAAAGTCGTTACACTGAATTTCATCGAAGTTCTCACAAGTCCGGGGCGAACCAAGGTACTGAAAGATATTATTGCAGATTTTGAAGCAACACACCCCGGAATTAAAGTGAATCTCATTTCGCCACCTTATGAACAAGCAGACCAAAAAGCAACGCTTATGCTCAATACAAGACAGCCACTGGATATTGTTGAAGTCAGGGATTATACGATAAAGCAGTATGTAAACAACGGAAGACTTGAAAACTTGGAACCATATATCGCAAACTGGGCTGATGCAAAGACACTTTCAGTTGTTGCTAACAAAGCGGCAAGAACCGTAAACGATACTGCTTATATAGTTCCACAGTTCTTTTTCATCAAAGGTTTGTTTGTTAGGACTGATATCCTGAAGAAATTGGGAGTGAATTACATTCCCAAAACTATGAGCGAATTGGTTGAACTTTGTATCGCCATTACTGACCCTTCAAAGAATCAGTATGGATTTGGATTTAGAGGAAAATCCTGGGAATTCAAATTCTCTGACCTCATTGCCACATCGTTCCTTAGTGATATCAATCCCTCGAATATTTATAAGACAAAAGATGGAAAGATATATTTCTCAGACCCTCGGGCAGTTGAAGGTCTTAGAATGTACAAAAGGCTTTTCGATGAAGCTACCCCTAAAGATGCCATAAACTGGGGATTCAACGAACAGGTCAATGCCTTTGTCTCGGGCATAACGCCTTTCCTGATTCAAGATCCTGATACCGTTGCATTGGTCGACAATATGTTGGGCCGCGAACATTATACAGTCGTTCCAGTTCCCGTCGGACCCTCTGGAAAGGCCTATCTCGATTATGGGTTTACCGGACTGGGAATACCATCATATTCAAAGCACAAGAAAGAAGCCTGGGAATTCATAAAATACATTTCCAGCCCAGAAGTTAACGCAAAGCTTTGTAAAGAATATGGCCCTCTTCCAATTCACACTTCAACCTTTGAGGACGATCCGTATTTCAGCACGGGTGTGTATTCTGCATGGGGATACATGATAAATCATCCCGAAAAATACATATTCGCTTCCTATCCCTTGAATTCCCCCAAGTGGCCCGGTTGGGCTGAGGTTCATCAGCAATATATGCAAGCCTTCTTGTTAGGAAAAATCTCTCTTGAAGAAACTGTCGAAAAATGGACTGAATATTGGGCAGAATGACTCTACATAATTAACCATGGGTGCGGTGCTCATCGTCAACAACACCGCGCCCTTTTTAAGAGGTGTTTGGATGCGTAATTCACAACGTAAATTATTCATAATGATAATCCCGGCGTTTGTGCTGCTAATTCTGTTTGTCTATTTCCCCATAGTAAAAGGAGGGGTTGTGGCTTTCCAGAATTACAACCTCTTCGATCTAACAAATGTGCATTTTATAGGATTGGATAACTTCAAAGCTGTTATTACGGATAGGAACTTCAATTTTTGGAGAATATGCCTTAATACGGTTTTGTGGATTTTTGTGTCGTTGTTCTTCCAATTTGTGCTTGGCTTTGGACTTGCACTTCTTATGAGAAAACCCTTCAAAGGGAGAGGAATTTATTCTGCGCTGGTTTTTTACCCGTGGGCAGTATCCGGTTTTGCCATCGGTCTTGTATGGGCTTGGATGTTCAATGGTCAGTTTGGCATGATAAACGATCTGCTTATGAGATTGGGGATAATAAATAACAACATTGGCTTTTTGTCAGATCCCAAATTTGCCATGATGTCGGTAATCATAGCGAATGTATGGTATGGCGTGCCTTTCTTTGCCATAATGCTTCTTGCAGCATTGCAATCAGTTCCAAAAGAATTGTATGAAGCTGCTGAAATCGATGGAGCAACAAAATTAAGGCAACTTTTTGATGTCACTATCCCATACATAAAGCCAACAATAATCAGCACAACTCTTTTAAGAACCATGTGGATCATGAATTTCCCGGAGATAATATATGGTATGACCGGTGGCGGACCCGCAAATTCCACAAATATACTGGCAACTCTTATGATAAACAAGATCTACAAATTTTACGATTATGGCCAAGGGGCAGCTATTGGATTTATAATCATGTCTGTTTTGTTTGTTTACGCATTCTTCTACCTGCGGCTTACTTCCAGCAAAGAGGTGGTATTATGACAAGCTTCAAGAAGATCCTAAAAATTATAGCACTTGCGTTATACTTAATTGCTGCTTTATTGCCATTTTACTGGATAACAATTACTTCATTAAAGGATTCCAAGGAAATCTATTCCTTTCCTTTGAAGTACTGGCCTTCCAAAATCAGTTTTAACAGCTACAAACAGTTGTTTAGTTTTGCCAACTTCGGAATCTATTTCAGGAACAGTGCCATAGTCTCTCTTATAGCTGCTTTTGCGGCGATGATAATATCAATGTTTAGCGGATATGCTTTATCAAGATTGAAAATGAAAAGGTTCAAAAATAGAATTCTCCTGGCGCTTTACTTCACACAGATGATCCCCGGATTTATAATCATGGCTCCGTTATTTACAATGCTGTCGCAATTTCAAATGACCGATAAATTATCCACACTTACCATTTTGTATATAACCATGGTAATCGCTTTTAGCACTATCATGGCAAAAAGTTTTTTTGATAGGATTCCTATTAGTTTGGAAGAAGCATCTATGATAGATGGGTGTAACATAGTTCAGTCTCTTTTCAAGATTGTCTTTCCCCTTACGTTGCCCGGGCTGGCAGCCATTTTTAGCTTTGCATTTGTAAATATCTGGAATGAATTATTTTTAGCCACTATGTTCATTTTTTCAGATGATAAAATGACGATACCTGTGGCTTTGAATTCTTTCATTTCAAAGGCTGGAATAAGCTGGGATATAATGAGCGCAGGACTTGTAGTTTCTCTACTCCCCACAATGATAATCTTCGCCTTTGCGCAAAAATATATAATAGCAGGTTTGACAGAAGGCGCAGTCAAAGGCTGATTTTAGGAGGAAAAAATGGATCGAAAAAATGCATCAAAGATACTGCATCATTTAGATGAAGAGAATCTACCCTTTGGAGCAGTTACTCCCCCTATATTTCAAACATCTATCTTCACTTTTAAGGATTTTGACAGCTTCTCAGAAGCCATAAGCAATGAAGTAAATAGCTATTTATACACCAGGGGAAATAACCCCACGGTAAACATTCTAGAGAAAAAATTGGCCGCTTTGGAACATGGTGAAAAAGCAAAACTTCTTGGATCAGGTGTAGCAGCAATCTCTTCAAGTATACTTGCCTTTGTTAAAAGTCATGATCATATTGTTTGTGTTAAAGACTGTTATAGCTGGACAAAAACACTCCTTGAAAAGTATCTAAGGAGATTTGAAATAGATCACACCTTTGTGGAGGGAACCGATGTTGAAGAAATCAAGGCAGCAATTAGGCCTAATACAAAAATCATCTACCTTGAAAGTCCCACTACTTTTACATTCAAACTCCAAAACTTACGGGAGATAGCTCGCCTTGCTAAAGAAAAAGGCATAAAAACTATTATTGACAACACCTGGTCTACACCCATTTTTCAGAACCCAATAGATTTCGGAATAGATTTGGTGGTACATTCCGCGTCAAAATATTTTGGGGGGCATAGCGATCTCGTTGCTGGAGTTGTGATTGGGTCTGAAGAAGATGTAAATCTTATCTTCGAAACGGAGTTCCTCAATATCGGAGCCGTTCCTGATCCTTTTCTTGCTTGGCTGATATTAAGAGGTTTGAGAACACTTCAAGTGAGAATGGAAAGGCATTATGAAAATGCAATGAAAGTGGCTTCCTTTCTGGAAAACCATGAAAAGGTGAAACGGGTTATATACCCACTTCTAAAATCGCACCCTCAGTACAAACTGGCTGCTGAACAAATGAGTGGTGGTTCCGGTTTGTTTTCCATAGAACTAAAAACAAGCGACATTGAAAAGATAAAGATTTTTACAAACAGCCTCCGACTATTTAAAAAGGCTGTAAGTTGGGGTGGCTATGAAAGTTTAGTTTTCCCTTATGCAGTTGTTCACCCGGATTCATCTGACCCGAATTTCTCTCTTGTAAGGCTTCACATTGGCCTGGAAAGCAGCGAGTTGCTGATTGAAGATTTGTCGCAAGCTTTGAGTAAAATATAACCCCCCTAATCTTCCGGAACGAAAATGGAAGATGCTATACTTGCTATGTAAGGTCTAATGAGGGGGGTGGGGGTTATTATAAGAATAAAATCAGGCATAACCAATCTTTACCTTGTCAAAGGTAAAGAAGGTTATCTACTCATAGATGCTGGTTATAAGTTCAGAGTGCTCGAGAAATGGCTTAAAGCGTTGAATATCGGCTGGGAAGAGATCAAATTCATTTTTATAACTCACCATCACTATGACCACACGCTTGCTCTTAGTACCGTGCAACAGCACACAAATGCGATATTAATCTTTCACCACAAAGAACGTGCAGCATTGAAAACTGGCTTTTCTACGCATAAAACCACCCCGTTAAATTTCAGAACCAGGGTTTTGATGACCCTGAGAGGCTATTCGAACTCAAAACCAGTAGCCATTAACGATAATGACATTGTAATCAATGAGGACACGGAAATGCTAAGGGATTTTGGAATACATGGGAAAATTCTACGTACACCAGGGCATACACAGGGATCGATTTCTCTATTGCTCGACAATGGAATGGCATTCGTTGGAGATGCTGCGATGAATTTCTTTCCACTTTTAGGCCTTAAAAAAAGGCCTTTGATCGCTGAAGATTACGAAGCAGTATTTAAGAGCTGGGAAAAGCTTTTAAATGCTGGAGCCAAAAAGATTTATCCTTCACATGGCGAACCTTTTTCTGCCTCTGAACTGGAAAAAGCCCTTCAATTATTCTCCAAAAAAGAAGCATAGGAAATTTCAAAATGGAGCGAATAACTATTTCTTTTGGAATCAAAGAAGAAGAAAGGGATTTGGTATCTGAAATCCTATACGAAGCTTTTTCAGAAAAGCTTAAACCTGTTTTTGGTTCGAAAAAGAAAAGCCTCAGGATATTTTCAAGATATCTCAATGCTCCTAAAATTCTTGTTGCACGGGAGAAGGGTAAAATTGTTGGTGTGGCGGGTCTGAAATATGATAATGTCAACTGGCTAAATCTAAATCTCTTTGATGCCATCCGGGAATTCGGATTTTTGATATTCAGGGTAGGAATTATTGGCTTTCCTCTTGTGGCAACAAGATTAAAGGGTGATCTTCTTCTGGACGTGCTAGCGGTTTCGCCAGAAGCAAGGGGCAGAGGCATTGGCACCAAAATGCTTCAGTTTTTGCTTTCTTTTGGCAAGGAAAGGAACCTCAAAAAGGTCAGGCTGTATGTAATCCGTACCAATGAAGGCGCAAAAAGGCTTTACGAGAGAATGGGGTTTACAATTGTTAAGCTTCACAAAATACCCCGTCCGTGGAGAAATGTCTTCCACTTCGATGGATATTTTGAAATGGAGAGAAGCCTGAATTCTGATTAAAGGAGCTACTGTTGATAGTACTGTGATTGGTTGAATGACCGCTTTTGAAGTGAGAAATATGGAGCTATAACTAATGGACGACATGACCGTTTAACATGATAAGCGGATTCAATACATTTCACACATTGAAATCAAGATACCCATACGAAATACAGGAAAGTTCAAGAAAGATTGGAAAACCATTGAATACAGACAACCTACCGATAGAGATCAAAATATGAGATACCATTCTTTATTACATCTTTAATCCCTTTTGCCCCATGCTTCTCGAACACTTCCGCATAAATAAACATACCGTATATTGAAGCAAACTTTTCCCAGTAATTTCCTGAAGTTGCTTTGTTGTAAATGATGATTAGTTCTTCTTTAGACAGTTCATTGTTCCTGATGTAATCTTTATAATAAAGGAATTCCTTTTTTGCTTTTTCTCTTTTATCCAGGTAGATACTTAAAATATCTTCTCTGTTTCCCGGAAATCCTAAAAAATGTGCAAGTCCTTCATCATAGGCTACATAATCTAATATGTCGTTTTTATTTTCTAGATCATAAGGGTTTTCATAGAACTTTTTCAGTAGAAAATGTGTTATTTCGTGAATCAGAATACCTTCTGCGTGTTTATTTATTTTCTCTGCATCCCACAACGACAGGTTAAAAAATATCATATTTAGCTCATCACCACTGTAACACCAGGCATCATATGGATATGGAATCCCTGATGTGAGAGTTAGATTTACTTCGAAATCCCTGGCTTCACTGAATATTTCCATAAGCAATTCGTCAAAATCCTTTCTGGTGAGTTTTTCTAAAAAGTTCTTGAAATGTACGACTCTGCTTTCAAAGTCATTTACTTCAAGATATTCAAAATCCTTTATTGGTCTATAATTTTCTTCTATCTCCTTCGCATTTTCAACACAAATGATATTGAATCGAATATTCATTTACTATTCCTCCCAATTCTTACGCAATATAGAAATCTTACGGAATTTCAGAGGGTTTATAACTTTAGCAGCTTAAGGGCTATAGATATACAATAAAAACCCCGCTCATGGCCCGGAGCTTGTTGTTCCCTGAGGACAAATGAGCGGGAAAACTCAAAATCAACTATGACATAATTTGCTAGATTTTTTCGGTCGGGGTCCTATCCAAAAGGTGTTTAAGGGTTAGTGCGCTTCTGGCGATGTCTTCGTTTTCCACGAGAATTCCCTCGGGTACCTCGAGTATCACCGGGGCAAAATTCCAGATGGCTTTTATACCCTTTTTTATGAGCAAGTCTGCTATTTTTTGGGCTGATTCTCCGGGAACGCATATCGTCCCGATTTTTACATTAAACCTTCTGATCACTCTACCAAGGTCATCTAACGGAAGAACTACCAGCTCACCGACATATGTTCCAAGTTTTTCGGGGTTGTTGTCAAAGATTGCCACTACGCTGATACCGTAATTCTCAAACCCATCGTAATTTGCCAGAGCTTTACCAAGGTGTCCTGCTCCAACGATGATTATGTTGTCGGTTACTTTGGTTCCGAAAAGTTCATCCAGAGTATCAAGCAGCGACGAAACATGATAGCCTACCTTGGGCTTGCCTGAATAATCAAGATAGGTGATATCTTTCCTGACCTGTTCAGGCTTTATCGAGAGCTTTCTGGCAATTTCGTCGGAGGAAATGTATTCATTCTTTTCCTCTTGCAACAGCGTGTGGTATAATTTCAATCTTTCAAGAGTTGCCTTCGGAAACATTATCGGCCCCTTATGTTTTTTCTCTGCTGGCATGTTTTTTAAGCACCTCTTTTACTTTTTCGGTAGTCGCTTCGCTAATAACTTCGTCTTTTACCATTACATTAGGCGAAACCCCACAATTTTCAAGGCAAAAAGTACCTTTTATTTCGAGGTTTTTTGCCCATTCCTCTTTATTAGATGCCTCAATTAAGTCAGACAGGATATTATAAGAACCTTTCGAATAGCATGAAGTGCCCAGGCATACATTTACTGTTAATTTGTCTTTTTCGTCCAGTGGTAAGGGCAGAATGTCTATATCTTCGCTGTTGACTCTTTTCCTATGCTTGAACGAAGTGTGCAGGATTTTATGTGATTCTTCGCTGAGTGGTTTTATTAGATATTTTTTGTAAAGTTCCTGCATGTGATAATTCTCCACTGGTGATACGAGCACGTCCATGCCAACAGTTTCTCTGAGAATTCTCGCTCTTTCCTGGCGTTTTGCGGAATTGTTTGGATATGGCTGCCCGCCGCCTCCGATACAACCATAGTCACATGCCATAACTTCAACTATATCTGCCTTAATTTTACCAGATTTTATTTTCTCAATTACCTCTCTTGCCTTTCCAAGTCCGAAGACAGCTATTCCTGTGACAATTCTGCCATCTTTAACTTTTATTTTTGTCGTGCGGATTCCTTCAGCTTCTTCGGTTGATATTTCCGAAATGTTCAGAGGTTCTTCCAGAACTTTAATGACGCTACCAAGAACCCCACCTGTTTTCCCGAAGCTCAATCCGCTCTGGGAGGATAGTCCATAAGGCCTGTCAAAGGGTTCTGGTTGCACGTGTTTCAGGTTTATCCCGCTGGCTTTGACTATTTGAGCTAATTCTTTTGTGGTTAAGACCAGATCAACTTCCCCTGCCAGTTCCGGTCTTTCAGATTCGTATTTTTTAGCAGTGCAGGGCATAAAGGAAACCACGTATATATCTTGCGGGTCCAGTCCCAATTCACGGGCATAGATTTTCTTTACCAGCGTTCCCAATGCTTGCTGGGGTGATTTGACGGAAGAGAGGTTACCTATAAATTCCGGATAGAATTGCTCCACAAATTTTACCCAGCCGGGACAGCAGGAAGTAAATTGAGGCAATTTGTATCCATTTTCAATTCTTTCTTTGAATTCATGAGCCTCTTCATATGCCACAAGGTCAGCGGCAAATGAAACGTCAAAAACCTTTGAAAACCCAATCATTTTCAAAAAGTTTACGAGCCTTCCAGCCATGACCATATCGCCTTCAAGCCCGAGTTCTTCCTGAACCGCCGAACGAACAGCTGGGGCTATCATTCCTATGACTGTCTTTCCTGATTTCATCGCTTTATATAGCTCTTTGGTATCATTTCTGAAGGTGAGAGCTCCTGTGGGACAGTAAGCAACACATTGGCCACAATAAACACATTCTGAATTCGCAAGGCCATCTTCAAAGGCAGGCACCACCTGAGCCTCAAAGCCGCGGTAAGCAAAATCGATAGCGGCAACAGACTGAATTTCTTCACAGGCTCTGACACAATCTCCGCAAAGGATACACTTAGAATTATCCCTTATTATTAGTGAAGAGCTGTCAAAGATGTTGCTTTTATCGAGTTTTTCAAACCTGACATTTCTGATGCCGAAATCTTCTGCGTACTTCTGAAGTTTACATTGCCCGTTTCTCTCACATGTGGTGCAATCTCTGTTATGAGAAGCGAGCAGAAGTTCGAGTATGCCTCTTCTCAGTTCGTATATATCAGGTGTATGCGTTTTTATTTTCATGCCTTCATATGGTTTGAGGGTACAGGAAGTAACTGTACCATTTCCTTCGACTTCTACAAGGCACATTCTACAAGCACCATAAATGGAAGTCTCAGAAAGATAACAGAGGTTCGGTATTTCTATGCCAACTTCCTTAAGGGCTTCAAGAACATTTCGAGCATTGTCATTGATAATCGTTTCTTTGCCATTTACGTATATCTTCATGTTTTCCCCTCCGATCAACCAATGAGTTCGATGGCATTGAATTTACATTTATCGAAGCAAATACCGCACTTGACACACTTTTCTTGATCAATTACATATGGTTTACCTCGCTCGCCCGAAATGGCTCCCTGTGGGCAGAAACGCGCACACAAGCTACAACTCTTACACAGGTCAGGATTGATAACGTATTTTTTCAGTGCAGTACACATTCCACTGGGGCATTTTCCTTCAATATGTTCGATGTATTCATCCCTGAACAACTTCAAAGTGCTCAATATTGGATTTGGGGCTGTTTTTCCAAGCCCACAGAGAGAAGCGGTTTTTATGATATTCGAGAGATATTCCAGATTTTCCAGATCTTCATTGGTGGCCTTTCCCTGGGTAAATTTTTCAAGAATTGTGTAAGCCTGCATTGTGCCTTCCCGACAGGGGACACATTTCCCACATGATTCTCTCTTTGTAAAGTCAAGGAAAAACCTTGCAACTTCGACCATGCATCTGTCATCTGTTATCGCGACAATCCCGCCAGAACCCACCATAGCGTCAACAGATTTCAACGTATCGTAATCGAGGGGAAGGTCGAAGAATTCTTCAGAAAGGCAGGCTCCTGATGGCCCTCCAATTTGTATAGCCTTTAGCTTCAAGCCATTTGATGTACCGCCACAGATGTCTTCGATGACCTGTCTCAAAGTTGTTCCAAACTCTATTTCAATAATTCCTGTAAGTTTGAGGGGGCCTGTAACCGAAAACATTTTTGTGCCCGGAGAGTTTTTCACACCACGTTTTCTGTAATTCTCGACCCCATCTCTAATGATTTTCGGAACATTGGCATATGTTTCAACATTGTTTAAAAGAGTGGGGTATCCCCATAACCCTGATTGTGCAGGGAATGGAGGTCTCGGGCGGGGGACGCCGCGTTTTCCTTCAATGGAAGCAAGCAAAGCCGTTTCTTCTCCACAAACAAAAGCTCCTGCCCCTTCCTTTACCTCAAGGTCAAGGTTAAATCCTGTCCCAAGTATATTCTCTCCAAGAAATCCAAATTTCTTTGCATCATCTATTGCTTTGTTGAACATCTCCACTGCGATAGGGTATTCCGCTCTGATGTATGCATAGCCTTTGTCTGCGCCTATTGCATAGGCCGCTATTATCATGCCTTCCAGAACTGAATGGGGATCGCGTTCAAGCAATGTGCGGTTCATAAAAGCGCCCGGATCTCCTTCATCGCCATTACATACAACAAATTTCCTTTCACCCTTGCTGTTAAAGGCTGCTTCCCATTTTAGCCCGGTGGTGAAACCTCCGCCTCCGCGTCCGCGTAATCCTGAGGATTTTACCGTTTCCACAACGCTCTTTGGATCCATTTCTGAAAGTACTTTGATGAGCGATTTGTAGCCCCCACGCCCCATGTAATCCTCAATGCTTTCACATTCGCTCGTGCCTATTGCATCCATGATGTAAAAGGTCTGGTTCTTGAAGAAGGTTGCATCCTCTAATCTTTCCACTTTTTTGTTGGAAATTGGGTCTGTGAGAAGCAATCTTTCAACAGGTTTTCCATTCACCAGACTCTGTTCGATTATTTCTTCAACGTCTTCAGGCTTCACGTGCCCGTAAGTATATCCATATGGGAGAATTTTCACAAGCGGACCCAAAGAACAAAGTCCGCAACAACCCGTTTTCTTTACGGGATTTTCATTTTCGCTTCCTTCTTCTATTCTCTGGAGTGCAACCTTTAAGTTTCTATCTTTCAAAACTTCTTCAAATTTCTCGTAGACTTTTCTTGAACCGTTTGCTGTACAGCCTGTTCCCACACACACATAAACAGAAAGCTGCTTCAGTTTTTCCCTTCGGATTTCCTCCTGATGCTCTATATATTTAAAGGCTTCAAGGGGGTTTTTAAACATTTTCATCAGCCTTCCTTTCCTTCAATTTTTTCAATATTTCTTTTGTCTTTTCTTCGTTGAGGTTTCCATATACCTCACCGTTTATTACCATAGCCGGGGCAAGGGCACATGCTCCAAGACAGCCAACTTTATCCAGGCTGAATTTTAGGTCCTTTGTCACTTCACCGGGTTTAATGTTCAACTCTTCTTCAATTGCTTTTACAAGAGCCATGGAGCCTTCCATATGACATGCGGTTCCATCGCAAATGTATATCTCGTATTCTCCTTTGGGTTTCAAGGAAAACTGAGCATAGAAAGTGGCCACTCCAAAAATCTTCGCGGGGGAAATTCCCAAAGCAACTGAAATATAGTTCACTACATCTTTTGGAATATGCCTATACTCTTTCTGGACATCCAGCAAAATCTTGATGAGTTTCTTCCTGTCATAATCGTGCTTTTTCAGGATATCTTCCACTTTTTCGAAACTTCTTTCGATGCTCACACGCTCACCTCCGGATGCTCAATAATATTCAATCTTTACTATTTTTCCCATCTTTTCGAGAATTCTCGCAATATCGTTTATTATCCTAAATTTCAAAGAGATATCATGTGTAAAAAGCGGATTCTGATGAGCTGGGTTGATGGCTCTTCCGACTATGAAGTTGACAATATCCGCTTCCATCAGCATTGAAATGAGGGATTTTGAGCCGTAGCCTATTTTTGTCTCCTGACCTTCAAGATATCTGAAAACCTGTGTGAGAGTAATAATGCCTTCGGTTACAAGGTCAATCCCCCTGAGGTATCCAAGGGGTGGCGAATTTTCGCTGATTGAATTGAGGTCAATATCTATTCTTCCGCTTATGAATCTTTCAACAATTTGCCCCGTTGTTCCCCCGCAAACTACCTTTTTACCCGGGCTCGCCAGAAGCTTTTCCACTACATATCTATCTTTTGATCTATCTTCGGGAGGCCCCACCATGATGGTCACCGTGTTCTCTTTCCTTATCTTCAAAACCGCAGCGAGGGCATCATCCCCTCTGGTTCCTTTATCGAGTCTTTTAGCCAGATTGATTAGGTAATTCACAATATCCGCGTGGCGTACTTTCTTTTCCAGCAGATTTTTAATTTCGATGCGTATGTTTTCAATGCCCAGTCCAAAGGGATACCTCGATGATCCCATTCCAGCCTGGGATACCCCATCTGTCATAGCAAATATTGCGTCGCCTTCTTCCAGAGGCATTTCGCTTATAAAGAGGTCTTTCCCCTTTATGGTTCTCTTGTTTTTCTTCATTTCAAGTGGTTTTTCTCCCCTGAAGAAAAGAATCACGGGAAATTCGTATTCGACTACGAAACACTTTTTTTGCTCATGGTCTATTAGAAAGGTGGAAAGGGTTGCATAACTTATGCCACGTTCTTTACAGACAGGAAGTGTAGAAAGAATGGAGCTGAATACTTCTTCTATGGGTACCCTGTTAAAAACCATAGTGGTTGCCATTGTGGCGGTTAGCGTGGATAAAATGCTCGCTTTAACTCCACTTCCCAGACCATCAGAGAGGCTCACCACGGTCTTATCCACGTCCCGCTTTATTTTTATGGTATCTCCACAGACTTCCTCTCCACCCTTGTTCTTGTACGAATAGTTAACCTCACAGGTTAGCATCATTTATCCTCCACAAATTTCCTGAAATCCATGAAATGGCTTTTTGCTTCGGCAATAGACTCCCCAAGCAAGCCAGCTATTTCCTGTGCCAGCATCATCTGCTTGCTCAATACATCTTCAATCTTTTCAAGGGATTCCTTTTTCAGCATTTTAATCCGCTCTTCTTGTTCCTTTTCTTTCGTCATATCGACGAGTATGACGACATTTCCGCTGTCTTCTGGCAATTCAAAAGTTTTAACGAAAAATCTCTTACTCTTTCCCGCAACCAATAAATCAAAGATATTTTCCCTGGATTTTTCACATTTTCTGGCTATTTCCAGCAAGGAGCTGTCAGACAGGTTTTTAAAGAAATTTCTTGCCACACGGTTTTTATAAAGAATCTGGTTGTCTTTATAAATGAGGATGATGTTTGGGGTCTCTTCCACAACGAGGTTGCTTACAGATGATACTTTATCAATCAAATAGGTGATACACATTTCCTTTTCAGCTTTTCCCTGCAAAACGGCGGCAGCTTTCTCTCTGCATGTATTGTATCCACAAGCTCCGCAATTGAGTTCCTTGGACGGGTCATCTTTACCTATGGAGAGGAGCACTTCTTGAATCGCCGATTCAGGATATTCTCTTTTGCTCGGCCTCGATTTCGTTTCCCTTTTCAGGTTGAGATGATATGAATAAGAACTGATTCTTTTTCCGGTAAGTGCATCCAGCACTTTTTTGTGGCGAAAAATACGATTTCTCTTTTCGAGAATGCTCAAATCTTTCCTGATCGCAGGCCCTTCTAAACAGCTTCCATAACAGGCTGACAGTTCTATAAACAGAGGTTCATTATACGAAGAGAAGTTTTCAAAAAACCATGCGACATTTCTGATTCCTTCAATCGATAAATGCTGGCTGAAATTTCTGGTTACAGATTGATTTATCCCGTTATTCATTGGATAGAGCCTGCCGTTTTCGGGAAATGGCGGGTCAGGAAATCTTTCGGTGAAATTTTCAATATGTAGATCTTCTGACTCGAAAAACTCGTTCAATTCTTCAAAGGTTAGAACCAGATCAAAAATCCCTTCAAGTTCCCTCTTTTTGGCTATACATGGCCCCAAAAAGATTGTTTTAAGATCTCCAAAATGCTTTTTCAGAAATCTTTGGTGAGCAACAGCGGGTGAAACGACAGAAGCAAGATAACCTGAAAGTTCGGGATAATACATCTCAGCAAAATCAACAACAACGGGACAGGCTGTTGTTATAACAGGTTTTTTTAAGTTTTCAGAAAGTTTCTTATATCTCTCAGAGACAAGATCTGCACCAACCGCTGTTTCATTGACCACCGTTGCACCATGGGATTTGAGAAATCCAATAACTTTGAAGGGATAATCAAAATGTGCAAAGAAAGAAGGAGCTACTGATACCATAAAAGGAGCTTCAAAGAACTCCTTGAATTTTTCTACATGCCTGCGGTAATTCTTGGCTTTTTGAGGACATATTTCTAAGCAGTTTCCACAGAGAATGCATTCTTCTTCAAGAATACGTGATTTTCCGCTATTAAAGCTTATTGCTTTAACCTGGCAGTTTCTCAGGCATTTATAGCAATACTGGCAGTTGGCATCGATTGAATAAATGAACTCACCCATTTACCTCATCTCTTTTCTTAATGTAGTTCTTTACCGTTTCCACCACATTTTCTGCTTTTATATCTGAAAAAATTTCCCCATCTATTTCTATGTTTATCCCGTTCATACAATTTCCGAAACAAAGAGAGCCAACAAGTTGAAGTTCAGGAAGTTCTTTCTGGAGTTCTTTCAGTTTTTGGACCACTTTATATGAGCCTTTTAAATGGCAGGAACTACCCATGCAGATTTTAACCACCATGCTCTCACCTTATTTCGTTATATATTTCACGTTATAATTTTCACGAATATTTTATTCTGATTTTTTTTGACTGTCAAATATGGTGGAAGAGATTTTTACCGAGCCCTAATTTTCTTTACTTCAACGTTACAGTGAAAGAAAGAACTTGCAGGGGTTGGAAAGAGAGTATCATTTGATACACTTAACTTGTGAGCCGCAAAACATGATGCTCGGTTAGAAAAAAGGGGGGATTAGAAATGAAGATAGATGGAATTCTTCAATGTCCAGAATGCAATGGAAAATTTTCAGTTTTTCAAGAAGCGTTCTACTGCCCTTAATACTGCCAGGAATATAGAAAGAGAGTTGGGGAATATGACTTTCTCATCTCAGGCGAAGATCAATGGGCGACACTGGGAAAAGGTTTTATGAATGGTCAGTCAGAGCTTGAGAGGAGACTGCTTGAAAGCGATGACTTTGAACCATCTCCTTCATATCTTCTTATAAAGGCAGTGTTACTCTGGGGGTTCAAAGGGGATTTTAAAGATTTTGAGAGAATTATGAAAATGGCAAGGCATGGTGTTTATACTGGTGAATATAACAATGCTATGGAAAACCCCGCTAAATATGTAATTGAGCTGCTATAAAAGGAAAATGGAGTAATAAACGAGATAAAAGCTAGGGCCGAACCATGCCTGCTTCAAAGATACTTGTGTAAAGCCTGACAAATTGCCAGTTGTTCAAACAATATTTGAATTTGCAACCATAATTACACGATCATTTTCGCTCTTAATAGGAATTTCTATATAAGTTGAAGCGCTAAGTAAATTTAGTTAAAGATACTAATCTTTTAATATAACTAAAGAAGTGTTTTTAAAATAAAGGTGCAAAAGAGGAAGGAAATGATACGTACATGTTTTTTATTTTTCCTCTGGTATTCCAAGCTCTTCGAGGGTTTTGCGAAGCCATCGCAAAGATTTTTCTATAAGAGGTCCGCCCATTCCTTCGCACTCTATACTTAAAGTTCCATCGTAACCTCTATCTTTAAGTATCTCAAGAATTTTTTTAATGTTGTCAGAATTTACACCTTCACCAACCGCGGAATGACTAATTCCTATACCTGTGTCTTTTCCTCTGAGAGAATCAGCTAAACTTTTGGAGACATCTTTTATGTGAACATGTTTTATCTTATCAATAAAACGCTTGCAAAATTCAACAGGATCTCTTCCCGCAATAAAGCTATTACCAGTGTCGAAATTTAGGCCTAACCTATTGCTATCAACAAAATTGAGCATTTTTTCAAGAAGTTCCGGGTTTGTAGTGAAATAACCATGAACTTCAATATTTATATTTATTTCATAAAGCTCGGCATATTCTATTATTGTGGAATATGCTCTTTTCATTAGCTCAAGAGCTTTTTCTTCGCTGAGGTAGACCGGTTTTTTCAGACCGTCAGTTGTAGCAATGTTTGGGCAACCAACAAGCTTTGCCCACTGGATTGATTTCAAAACGTAAGCAACCCCATAATATAACCCTTCGTTTCCAGAGAGTGGATAAGCTGCGTCAATTTGAGAAAAGCGAACATCATAATTTTCCATCAATTTTCTTGTCTTTAGTGGATCATCAGTAAGCGAAATATGCGGAAAATAACCAAGACCATGTATCCATGAAACCCCTTCTATAACACCAGATTCGATATAATGAACATCGTTCTTTTTTGCCCATTCAAGAGCCTTCTCAAAACTAAAAACTGAAGAATTAAATGCATCAGTATGAAATCCTATCTTCATTAAAAAAACACCTCCTTATTGAAGTGCTCGAACAATATTCTCTCTCTCTTTGAAGTAAGCAACGGATTCTTTTACTAAATTGTCCATAATATCCACCATGCACTTTTGGCTTGATAGAACGTATGGATCAGGATAGGGGCCTAAAGGTTCAAAGGTAAGAAATCGGCCAGGTTCGTTCATACCAATGATATAGGCTGCCATTATTACAGTATCGATGTCTATCATTCCTTTTCCGGGAGCATCACGGTTGCTATCGGCTATATGAAGGTTTATGAGCCTCTCTCCACATTTCAGTATTGCTTCACCTATATGTTTTTCTTCATTTAGCATATGATAAATATCTCCATTAATATAACTGAATGAAGATTCATTGACAGCATTAATATATTCAAGAGCATCATCTACCGTATGTATAAGACTTACTTCAGCTGAGCGAATGGGTTCAATAGCGCCAACTACATCATTTTTATCAAAATACTCTGAACAACGCTTCAATGTCTGAACGCTTCTTGAGAACTCTTCGGAATCAATTGCGGAATTTCTACCGACTGCGCTTGGAACAACTATGATATATCTTCCACCAACTTCTGAAACGTATTTTGTTAAATTTTTCAGATATTCGATAGCGTTTTCTCTTATTTCCTGGTTGGTGCTCGAAAGGTCTCGACTGGGCGGAAACAAACCACAAGCACCAGAAACTCTCATGTCATATTCTTTTAGAGCATTTTTAATTTCATCAATGCTTATTGATGTATCGCCCTTTATTTCAACGAAGTTCAACCCATTTCTTTTTAGTCTTTTCAGTGAATTTTCAAAGGGCTCAATTCCGAACATCCAGATACTCCATGAAAGGTCTAATCTTCGCATAAATTTCTTGGGATTCTTTCTTTTCTCGGTTAAATACTGCTCGCGAATCTTAAGATTTTTAATCTGAAAATTCTGTTCTTTGTACACTTTTACTCTTCTCCTTAATTGAATTAGATAACTTTCTTTCGGCCTTTGTAAGTACTGAGCATGCTTACAGCAAGGGATGCGATAATTAATGCGCCGAAGGTAACAGTTTGAAAATAAGGATTTACTCTGAGCATGTTCAGTGAATTGGAAATTAACCCCATTAATAGCACACCAAAAAACGTACCTATGATTTTTCCTTTGCCCCCAGAAAGTGGTGTCCCACCAATTACTACCGCACCAATGGTTTTTAATCCGATGTCACTACCAGTAGAGGGTTGAGCCGCTCCGATTCTTGAAAGTAATACCATTGCAGCAACGCCAACAAATGCTCCACTTAACATGAAAGCAGTCAACTTAGTTTTGGTCACAGAAATACCCGACAGAAAGGCAGCTGAAGGGTTGCTTCCAACAGCATAAGTGCGTCTTCCTAGCTTGGTATAAGAAAGCAAAAAATGAACCACTATATATGCTGAAATGCTTATAATAAAACTTAATGGAAGTACTTTCCAGAGCCTTGTTGTTCCAATAAATTCAAATTTACCATAAATTGTTTGGAAAGATCCTTTAGTTATAGCCAGGGCAACTCCTTGAAAAACGCTTATAAAAGCTAATGAGGTAATAAAAGATGGTGCTTTAAATACTCTTGCAGTAATACCTACAAGAAAACTATTAAATATTGCTAAAGCGATTCCGATTAATACAGGGATAAGATACCCATCACCGCTCCTAATCATCATGGCCATTACACAGGAAGAAAGTCCAATATTTGCACCCACTGATATATCAATTTCTCCAGAGATTATTAAAAAGGTCATTCCTGAAGATACAATTCCAAGAACCGCTATTTGTTCAAGAATATTCATTATGTTGCTTGTTGTGAAAAATCTTGGATTCACAATCCCTGTAACAATTGCAATAGCAACCTCTGCAACTAAAAGGAAAAACCACTGATTTCTGAATATCGAAGTTTTGCTCTTTGGAAGCATTGCCCTCTCTTTTTGATTCTTATTGCTCATTATTCAGCTCCCTCCAAGAAAAAAATTAAACACCAATAAAATGTTTTATGAGTTCTTCTTCTGAAATGCCTTCGTTATCCAAAATCTCAACCAATTCCCCATTTCGCATAACTCCTATTCTGTCACTTAATGAAATGAGTTCGGGCATATCCGAAGATATCATTATAATGCATTTTCCATTCTCAGCAAGTTGAGTCATTAATTGATATATTTGCTCTTTTGCTCCAATGTCTACTCCCTTTGTTGGTTCATCAAAAATATATACTTCATAATTATCTAAAAGCCAACGACCAATAATTACTTTTTGCTGATTCCCCCCAGAAAGTTCTTCTATCTTTTGAGACTCACTTTGCACTGCAATTGAAAGGTCTTTCACCATTTTATATGTTAATTCTCTTTCTTCATTATGGTTCAATAACATGCCACTGAAGTTTTCTGTATGAACAAGAGAGGTATTTTCAACAATGTTCCTTCCAGTAAGCATACCAAGCTTCTTTCTATCCTCGGTAATTAATGCAATTCCTTTTTTTATAGCATCTTCAGGCGATTTAACGATTAATCGTTTTCCGTTAAGATAGATCTCCCCAGAATCAGGCTTTTCAGCACCAAATATCAAAGACACTAACTCACTTCTACCAGATCCGACTAAACCACCAAAACCAAATATTTCCCCTTTTCTGACACTAAAAGAAACATTTTTAACCATATTGGTTTTAGTAAAATTTCTCACTTCAAATACTGTTTCTCCTTTTTCAATGGGTGTTTTTTTGTAAAATAACGCCGCATCTCTACCCACCATTTTCCTGATAATCTCATCAACGGTTATTTCAGAAATGTTATAAGTTCCCATATTTAGTCCATCTTTTAATACTGTAACTCTATCACCTATTTTAAATATTTCTTCTAAATAATGTGATATATAAATTATTCCGATTCCCCGTTTTCTAAGGTTGGCTATTATTTCCATTAATGCCTGGGTCTCATCAATACCAAGAGAACTTGTCGGTTCATCCATGATCAAGATTTTCGAGTCAGAATAAAGCGCTTTCACGATTTGAAGCATTTGCTTCTGAGAGGTAGAAAGATCTTCCACCAAAACATTTACAGGCATTTTCATTTTAAGAGCTTCAATAATTTCTCTAACTTGCTTCTCCTGATATTTCTTATCGATCATGAAAGGAAAACCTTTAGATTTTTCGTAACCGAGGAATACGTTATCTGAAACAGTTAATGATTCTACCAATTCGGCATCTTGATATATAGTTGAAATACCAAGCTCCATTGATTGCTTGGGAGTGAGGGATTTTACTTTTGTATCTCCAATAATCAGTTCTCCTTCGTCAGGTGTAATTGCTCCAGAAAGAACCTTTATTAGTGTTGATTTGCCAGCACCATTTTCACCTACCAAGCAATGAACTTCACCTTCGAATAAGTCAAAAGACACTTTATCCAGTGCTTTATGATGGCCATATATTTTTGTTATATTTTTCATTATTGCCAAAGGCTTTCTTTCCATACAACTCTCTCCATTTAGAAAGGGATGAAGAGCCCAGGCTCTTCATCCCTAAATTTACAATGCTCAATAAAGAGGATTATATTGCGGGAAGTATTGTCTTGTCAATTCAATCCAAATCGGATCGACATCCCAGGGTACAACCTTTGTTTTGTCATCAATTGTTTCTGGAGTGATTGGTGTATTCGGGAGTAAAATCTGTTGATCAAGTTCGGTTATCAAACCCTGTGTATAAGCATGAAGCGCAAGGAAAGACACGAAGCCTTCCCATCCGGGTGATGTAGAGATGGAATACTTTATGCTTCCTTCTTTGATTAACTCAATACCATATGGAGCGCCATTTGTAGTTATTACCTTTATAGGATTATTTAGCAGCCCTCTTGTCTTAAGCATTCTGACGACAGCTGCCGCCATTTCTTCGTTGAAAACAAATAAGATTGAAAAGTCATATCCTGATTCAATCAAATCTTGTGCCTGGTCAACAGCAACGGTTGGAGTATACTTACCATCTCTAACAGCAACAATTTGATTGACTCCCAGTTCATTTACCTTCGGCTCAAAAGAACTTCTAAATATTTGAACTGGAACATGTTCAAAAAGCCCCATTATACTTGCGATTTTTTCGCCAGGGTAATGCTCTGCAATGTAGTTTGCAACGTTGATTCCCATTCCATGCCAGTCAAAGTCAATACAAGCAACCACATCATAGTCAGACTTTAAAACCTGACCCACATTATCTGTTACAACAAGTGGTATTCCGGCCATTGCGCATTCTCTTGCAGCTATAAAAGCTCCATTAGGATTAAAGGAAAAGACGCACATACCATCTACACCCATATTAACGAGTGTTTTGATGTTTGTTATTTCCTTTTCAGTGTCATAGTCAGAATTTAGGACAATTACATCTACACCTACAAGACTTGCAGCGTACCGAAAGCCTTCTACATCTTTCTTGTACCATGTGTCAGGACCTGGAGTTACATATCCATAGGTAAGTTTTGCGAAAAGTGAAGTACCAACTAACAGGAAAGATACCAATAACACTACCCATACCATTACCTTTGTTCTCTTCACAAAGGATCCCCCCTCGTGCATTTTTGAAGCCCCCTCAAACCAGAAAACTATTAGAAATTTAATTGATTGATGCAATCAACTAATCATTAACAAATATATTATACCATTTTTTGCCTTAATCACAAAAGGATTTTTGCAATCTTACACATAAAAATAATAATACTGAATGTGAAAACTATTCTATAAAATAGGATAAATGGAACACCTTTTGTTACAAATTCCGAGCCCTTGTTTATAACACTTTAGTAGAGCTTCATGGAGGTGTGAGATGGATCACAATAAGCGTTATGATATCGCATTAAGTCTTTCAAGGGAACTTGAAAGAGAACTGGGTGATGATCTTGTTTGTTGCTGCCTTTACGGTTCCACTGCAAGGAGCGAAGATACACAGTGGTCTGACATTGAGCTTTTTGCCGTAACCAAAAAAGAGGTTAAATCAAGGCATTTTTTGATAGGCATGATTCCCACAGGAATACACATAATGGAAGAAAAGAGGCTTTTACACATTCTTGAAAATCCCGGTTTGGATTGGCCTTTTTATGCCGGGTTAATGGCGAATCTTAAAGTGCTTTCAGGCGACAGGCTTGCTCCTGAGAGATATTATGAGAAAGCCATGGGTATTCCAGAGGAAAAATTCAAAACCGCTCTCAGGGAAAAACTTTCCGAGCTTGTCTTTGAATCCTGGGGAAGGATATTTTCCTGCATAAAGCGTAAGAAACATGAGGATATTTATTGCGCGGTAATAGAAACACTGCTTGAAATGAGAACCGCACTCTGCCTTCTCAATGGTAAGCATGTGAATAGAGATTATTTTGATGGTATCAAGGAGACTTTTAGCTTTGAAAAGAAGCCAAAGGACTACCCAAAGCTTGCCACAAGACTGTGGAACTGCCACGATGTGGCAGCGATAGCAAAAGATGCCCGGGAGCTTATAGAAAATTTTATTTCGCTGTTGAAATCAGAGGAGATCCTGTCAAATTAAACAGCACCCATATAAAATGGGTGCTGTTAAGCAAACAAATTCTAAAACCCGGGTAGTTCTCTTCAAACCCAAACTATGCACTTAGCTAGATAAACCCAGAGAGAAAACAAAAGAACGATTCGGGATCACAAAAAAATAAAGCAAATAGGGAAAATAAAGCTTTTTCCAGATGATGTTGTTCTATCTGCCGTTCAACGAATTCCCTAAATCCAATTTGGTCTTTGACATTCAAATAGTATCTCGCTATCATCATCGCTGTGAAGTAGAGAGCTACAAGCTCAGTGTGTTTTTCAGTGGAACGCTGTGAATAAACCTGTGTTTTCAGCCCCAATAGACCTTTTGCCTGCTTGAAGTATTCCTCCATAGTCTCTCTTTTGCTGTAATGATTGAGTATCTCATACTCTGTCATGCTCGTGTCGCTGCAAAGAATGATTCTCGTTTCGTCAGCACTGTTGTCAATGACTATCTTTACCTTTGCCTGGTAGCTCGGAACTCTCGCAATAAATGATGTGACTCCCTTAGTTTTTTTCTTGAGCTTTGAAAGCAAGAAGCTTTTTCCGTCAATCACGACCTTGAGATTGGTGCTCAGCCTACCGATTATAGTCGAAGCAGAATTGACAACCTTTGCACATATCCTGCTGCACA
>NZ_JFHK01000019.1 GCF_001636545.1 Kosmotoga arenicorallina S304
ACTACCAGTGTACTAACACTTACAATATATCATGAGTACTACAAAATTCATCCTTGACTTATAGAAGTCGAGGCCTTCTTTTGTAAAAATCAATAAACATTATACTAAGAACAAACGATTAAAATCAATAGCTCTTTGGCGGTTAATACTGAGCTGTGCTCTTATAACGAGCGCTTCAGCTATTCAGTAACCGGACAATCTCTTCGAAATTATCTTCAAAAACTGAAACAACCTCGGGGTCGTAATATGCACCCGCATTTTCCTTTAATTCCAGGAGCGCTTCTTCTGGTGTATGAGCAGGCCTGTAAGGCCGGTGAGAACACATTGCGGTGAAAACATTTGCGACTGCCAGAATCCTCGATTCCAGAAGGATTTCGTCATTTCTCAAGCCTTTTGGATATCCCGTACCATTCAGGCGTTCATGATGTTGAAGGATTATTGTAAGCACTTTTTCAGAAAAGCCCTTGTTCTTGAGCAATTCAACACCTATCTCCACATGTTGCTTAACGATTTCATATTCTATCTCTGAAAGGCGCGTTGATTTAAGCAAGAGAGCCGCAGGTACTCCTATTTTTCCGATATCGTGCAACAGCGAAGCTATGCGGAGGTTTTCAAGTGATTCACCTTTGAACCCCAATTTTTCTCCCAGGAAGACAGCTATTTTAGCTGTTTCTTCATGATGAGTAGTAGTCAGGGGATCGCGCAAGTTAGTGATCTCTGCCAAAACGAGCAGCAACCTATTAAAAGATTCTCTCAGTTCTTCGTTTGATTTCCTCAATTCCCGGGTTTGTTCAAGCACTTTTCTTTCCAGATTTTTGTTAAGTTCATCGAGTTTATCCCTTTGAAAGGCTACCTTTTGCTGGAAGTAGAAAGCCTTCCTGCTTTCATATTCAAACAAATAAGAAGCTATCATGCCTATGAAAATAATCCCTGAAAATACCACATTTCGGTCTATCAATATATAGCCCGGCAGGCTTCCCGCAAATAAAATGCCGATATTATACATCAAAACTATCGCCCACCCGGTAAAAACCGACCACCAGAAACCAAGACGTGCGAGGGCAAAAAGGAATATCAGCACTTCGATAATAGAAGCGTCATACTGGTATGTTCCAAGAAGGCGGAACTCCTGAATGTTATCCGCGATAACAATAATGCTCATAAGACCAGCCGATGCGGCAAGGATAATACCGGAAACAATTGCCTGTGTGTATTTGTAGAAGAGTTTTGTGTTTTTGAGGGAAACTAAGAAGATACAAAAGACCACAAAGATAATCCTTATGGCAAGAAGTTCTTTGAAGACCATGGGGACGATATAAAGATCAACAAACAAAAAAGCGAGATACAGGGTAACGGCTGCTATCAACAAATATTTAAGAGTTTGGGCGTAATTATGGGCATAGTATTCCTGAAAGGCCTTTTCGGTCTTTTCGTCGTGAAATTTCAATTTCAGCGGATTTAGATCGACTTCCAAAAATTTTTCTTTGAAATAATCTAAAATCATCATGATAGTTAGCCTTAATCATTATACCAAATCAGTTATCTATATTATATCCTATCATACCGCTGACGATGTGATAAAATATCTATACGGCTTCCAGGAGGTGTTTTAGGTGGATTTCGACATTTCTTTGATTTCTGATTATCTGTTGATTTATGTGCTTCCTCCCCTGGTAGTTGTCTGGATAATTCTGCTTTTGCTTCTGTATCGTAAAAGAAAAATCAGGCTTGTGAAAAAAAGCATGTCTTTAATTGATAATCTTGAAGGAAAGGATTTCGAGAGATTTCTGCTTTTTCTGTTTAGAAAGCTCGGTTACAAAGCAAATCTTACAGGTCGCGGCAAGGATCAGGGAGCTGATTTGATAATAAAGAAAGGGCTTTTCCGTACAGCAGTTCAGGCGAAAAGATACAATCATACAGTCGGTAACGCTGCGGTACAACAGGTATACGCTTCTAAAAAGGTTTACAATTGCCGCAAAGCAATGGTCGTAACTAACAACCGATTTACTCGCGAAGCCAGAGAGCTGGCCAGGAAAACAGGAGTGGTCCTATGGGATAGAGAAAAACTCATAAGGGTTATGATCAAAGCGAGCATTACACCAAAAATTGTGGGAAAGGTCATAATGAATAGAGGTGATGGCATATAGCTTTTACCGCAAGATATGCAGAAGAAAAGGCGAACTGGATGTTGTAGCCACCGGTTTCCCCATCGATATTCAAAACCTCGCCTGCAAAGTAGAGCCCTCTAATTTTTCTTGACTCCATGGTTTTCGGATTGACTTCTCTCAGGCTTATTCCACCTTTTGTCACCATTGCAAGTTGAAAGCCTGCCTTGTTTATTCTTTCTCTATATGCCGTAAGTGTTTTTATCAGGCATTTTCGTTTTGCTTTTGGCAATTCGCTTAATTTTCTTTTTGGTAAAACTTTGCAGATTTGCATTGCTTTATCTATAAGGCTTAACGGGTAACCAAATTCCCTCAGTCTTCTTCTGACGAGCTTATGCTTTTGATCCAGCAGGCAGTTTTCAAGTTCTTCTGAAGCAACGTCAAGAAAATTGACCAGTATTTCATCCCCTCTTTGAGCATCTCTTGAAAGGTGGAGTATTGCAGGGCCTGAAAAACCTTTATGAGTAATTAAAAGAGGTTCTGTTCTTTCTATGACTTTCTTCCCGTCTCTCAAGAGGGAAACCCTTGCTGACTTGAAGGAAAGGCCCGATAGATTTCTCAAAGGAAAACCTTCAACGAAAAGAGGGGTCAATGCAGGTTCGGGATTAACAATGTCATGTCCAAGTGTTTCAGCAATGAGATAGCCATCTCCTTCAGAACCCGTCCAGGGATAGGACTTCCCACCGGTTGCAATGAGAAGTGTACGGGATTCATAGATTCCGGTAGTGGTTTTTACTACAAACCCTTCCGCGCTTTTTTTGACACCAATGACAGGGCATCTTTCTCTGATTTTGGCTCCCCTTCTTTTTGTGTTTTCCACAAGGGCATTCAGGACATCAGACGCTCTGAATGTTGCAGGAAATACCTTACCATTTTCTGTAACAACAGAAGGAATTCCCATTTTCCTGAAATATTCGATAAGGCTTTTGTTATCAAAAGCATAAATCGCTGGCTTGACGAATCTATTTCCTTCATAATAATGGAGTATGAGCTCTTCAGGTGTACCGGTGTGGGTGAAGTTGCATTTTCCAGAACCTGATATAAGAAGCTTTTTCCCGGGATTTTCTTTCTTTTCAAGTACGAGAACGGACAGGTTGCAAGAAGCAGCGCTTATAGCTGCAAATAAACCTGCAGGCCCTGCCCCGATTATAATCAGATCGTATCTTTGCATCTTAAATTCCCCCGCTTAGCAGGGTTATTGAAACCACAGCGCTTACCATCATAAGCCAGCCTTTTTTATCGAGAAACTCATTGAAAAAGAGCATTCCACCGATACTGATTAGAACAAGGCTGCCAATACCATAGAGAGGAAAGGCAACAGAGGCTGGTATGGAATTCAATGCCGAGATAAGAAAAAAAGAAGAGAACAAATTTGGGACCCCTACCGCAAAACCAATTCCGATTTCTATCCCCTTTGGTTTGCCTCTTTTCATGATAAAAGGGATGCTGATCAAAAAAGCCGAAAAAAAGACCGAGAAAAGGAATAAAGGTCTTACTGAAAGAACTGCATATTTTTGAAAGAGCTTATTGAAAAATTCCGCGCCACCGGAAAATATGAAAAAGAGAGTAACGGTAATTCCCGGCTTCCAGCGAATCCTTTCTGTGCTCCTTCCGCTGAGTATTATTGAGATAACAGCAAATACCATTCCGACCACACGCACCACATCAGGGATTTCAAGCCACAAAACCATTGCAAGCAAAGGAGGCAGTACCACGACGCTAAGCTTCCCGATTACTCCTGTAACAGCTACACCATTCTCTTTCAAACTCTTTTGATAATAAATAAAGGCGAGAAAAAAGAAGCTTCCCGCGACAACACCAAGAAAAAGCGCCCACCATGTTGAAGCAAGCTCAGAAAATATTCGGGAATTCATAAAAACATTTCCTGATTCACTAAAAAAGCTCTTTAATCCCTCAGGGCTCAAAAAAACACCACTTTTAATAACCAGAAAAAGCGTGATTGCAGAAGCCGTTAGATAATTAGCGCTGGTAACTGCATATCTGTTCAGGTTTATTCCCTCGCTGAAACGAAGGAACAGAATAATGGAAACACTGCACAAAGTAGCCAATACGAGATAAAGCATACACTTCCTCCACGATGAGTTTCTCAGCAATTTTACACCAAAATCCGCCACAGGTTATAGACCCAACCTATATTGACAGAGTCGAATAATTGAAGTAAAATTGGTGCAAATGATTTGCGCAAATCATTTGCGAGGTGATGATTTTGAAAGGGCTCACTAAACTCAGAAAGGAAATATTGAAGCTGATTGAAAATTCGGAAGTTCCTCTATGTGCCGATGAGATATTTGAAAACCTTGAAAAAAAGCCCAACCTTTCAAGTGTATATCGCGGTCTTTGTTATCTGGAAGATAAAGGAATGATTAAGTCCATATCATTTGATGGAAATACGAGATATTTCTTCATGGCGACAGAACATTCAAATCATTATTTATATTGCAAGACTTGCGGAAAGCTGGAAGTTTTTGATATATGCTTTGCCGACAGAATTCAGAAAGAACTTGAAAAAAAGCACGACTATAAAATCCTCGACCATATATTCTATTTCGTGGGCATTTGTTCAGAATGCCGTAAGAAATAAGGACTTTGAAACGGAGGTGCCCATTAATGAAATTTATATCCATTGTGTTCATGATAATATTTATCACTTCTTCAATATTCCCTTTGAACATAATCACCACTGTAAATCCATATTATTTGCTCTTAAAAGAAATCACTGCCGGAGCTGATAATGTCAGCTTACTGATAGAGCCCGGTCAGAATCCGCATGTATATTCACCCAATGTGGAAGACATTCGAAAACTTTCAAGCGCTGATCTCATAATCGCCAACGGATTTGATCTGGAAAGCTTTTTGATTGAAAAATTGAATTGGCTTGAACATTCAGGGAAAAGGGTTATTTTTGTTTCCACTTATATTGATGAAGTACTTCGTTCGTCATCGGATTCTAAATCAAATGAAGACCATATAAACCCGCACATATGGCTGGGATTTTCCTTGCTCACCGAATATATAATTCCCGGTTTAACCAATGATTTATCCAAGATAGAGCCATCAAAGGCCGGCTTATACAGCGAAAATGCGCAAAAACTCATAAACAATTTGAGGGACATGCATAGGGATTTATCAGAATACTTACTTCCCCTTTCTGGTAAAAAAGTTTTGATGTCGCACCCGAGTTTTTATTATTTCTTCCGTGATTTTGGGATTGATACTGTTTCACTTTTTGAAGGCCACGGTGACGAACCGACTATCTCCGAATTGAAAGATATAATCAAAGCAGCGAAAAGTGGGGAATTCATCGCAGCTTTCGGGGAATACCAGCAAAACAACAAATCTATCGAGATAGTGATTAAAGAAACCGGAATTGATAATTCCGAACTTGACCCCCTTGGCATAGGGAGAAAAGATTTTGAGGATTTTCTGAAGTGGAATATCAATCGGATAACGGAGGTCATAAATGTCCACTGATGTTATTTTGAAAATCGAGAACCTGAACTATAATGTGGGAAGAAACCAAATTTTACAGAACATCTCTTTTGAGATAAAGCGTGGTGAATTTGTTGGGCTCATAGGTCCAAATGGTGCGGGCAAATCCACGCTTGTTAAAGCCATCATAGGAGAATTGGAAGGCTATCAGGGGAAGGTAGAAGTTAAAGGAAAAATCGGTTATCTTCCCCAGCAAAAAGAATTCGAGAGAGATTTTCCCATATCCGTAAAAGACGCCGTGGCTATGGGGCTTTACCGGAAAAAGGGACCACTGAGATTTTTCAATAGTGCCGATTGGCAAAAAGTGAAGGACCTACTGACAATTGTAGGCGCAGAGGAACTTTATGGTAGAAAAATCGGAGTCCTCTCTGGCGGTGAATATCAGCGGATTATGCTCGCGAGAGCTCTTGCAGCAGAACCCGAAATTCTGATTCTTGACGAACCGGAAGCAGGTATCGATGAAATGGGCAAGGCTTCCTTTTACCAGCTGCTCAGTGGTTTAAAAAAAGAAAAGGGGCTAACCTTGCTTATGGTGAGCCATGACATAGGACTCGTTTTTGATTCCTGTGACCGCATAATGTGCCTGAACAAAACCCTTCATTGTCACAAGAGCACTCACGAAGTATCGCCGGAAGATTTGCAGGTCATTTTTTCTCCTGACTTTGACTTATTGATAAGAGGAAAAGACCATTTGCATAAGGAGCATGAGCTATGAGCTTTTTTCAGGATATGCTTGTCTTCGAGTTTTTGAAAAACGCATTTTTGGCCAGCATACTGGTAAGCATTTTAACAGCTTTGTTTTCAACGGTTGTAGTTTTAAGGAAAATAGAGTTCATAGGCGATGGGGCAGCTCACGCATCCTTTGGAGGTCTTGCCCTTGGATTCTTAATTGGAATCAATAGCACTCTCATAGCTGCTATCTCTGCGGTTGCTTTTGCAATAACCATAAGCTATTTCAGCCAAAAAAGGCGCGTTTCGGAAAACAGCATGATAGGCATCTTGCTTCCGTTATCAATGGCACTGGGAGTTATTTTCCTCTCTTTCGTCAAAGGCTACACACCCGATGTAATGAGCTATCTCTTCGGAAACATCTTGCTCGTTTCAAAGACTGATGTAGTGCTTTTGTCAATACTTGTCGTTGCTGCAATATTATTCTTCTTGCTTTTTCACCGGGAAATTGTTTATTATTCCTTTGATGAAATTATGGCTAAGCATTTTGGTGTCAATACTAAACTCATACATTATTCGGTGCTTATAGGTATCTCTTTGAGTATCGTGGCATCTGTAAAAATTGCCGGGATAATTCTTGTAACTGCATTCCTTGTAACTCCTGCGGCCACAGCTAAATTGATGGCGAAAACATTCAGGAGCATGGTTGCATTCGCTGTTAGCTTGAGTATAGGTGCCTCTTTCTGTGGTATGATTTTAGCCTACTACCTCAGCATTCCACCGGGATCAGCTATTGTCGTTGTGCTCTTTGTGGAATTCCTGGTTATATATTCTTTTACAAAAAGAAAGAAAGCTTGATGGCTTATACCGACTAAAAAGGAGGTGCTTTGATGGATATAGGTACGCTAATATTCCAGATTTTCTGGATGATATTCATAATCAGCATGTTTGTACCTTTCCTCCGCTCTGTCAACTTAAAAGGAACAAGATTGGCCGCCATAAGGGAACTTGAAAACAAAAGGAAAAGCCGGGTGATTACCCTTATCCACAGGCAGGAAACGATGAGTTTCTTTGGATTGAGAATGAATAAATTTATCGATATTGAAGATTCTGAAGAAGTGCTCAGGGCAATTAAATTAACTCCGGATGATATGCCCATCGATTTCATCATACATACACCCGGAGGTCTTGTTCTGGCAGCCGAGCAAATCGCAAGAGCTTTAAAGAAACACAAAGGCAAAGTGACAGTCTTTGTCCCCCATTATGCCATGTCTGGCGGTACATTGATCGCCCTTTCTGCTGACGAGATTATAATGGACGATAACGCAGTTCTTGGACCTTTAGACCCACAAATTGGGCAATATCCAGCCGCCTCAATCTTGAGCGTAGTGAAAACCAAGGATAAAAACAACGTCGATGATGAAACGATGATACTGGCAGACATTTCGAAAAAAGCCATTGAACAGATGAAAAAGTTCGTAAAGGATCTTCTCCTTGAGAAGATGGACGAAGAAAAAGCGGAAGAACTTTCCGAAAAGCTCTGTTCTGGAATATGGACCCATGATTATCCTATTACTGTCGAAGATGCTCAAGCGCTTGGGCTAAAGGTGAACTCAGAAATGCCAGAGGAAATATACTCGTTAATGAACCATTACAAGCAGACTGAACAGCGCAGGCCTTCAGTACAATATGTTCCATTGCCTTACAGAAAATCAGACAATCAAAAAGATTAATAACAAAATATTTCTGAAAGAAAGTTCTCATCTTTGAGTTTATCCCAGTTTATTTGACCCTCCGGATGGAGGGTTTTTATTTTCTTTTTGCTGAGTAATTCTTTGGCCAAAGCGGTTTGTCTGAGTTGAAGCACCCGGGTGAGTATCTGGTTGGCATTTTGTGGAGAAGCATCGGGCTTCAGCAAGTTCAGGATTACCGTATCGCCATCTTCAACAAATGAGACGGGAATTTGTGTGTAGTACGTTGTGCTCACATATCTCCCACCGAGCGGGGGAAAAAGCCCCGGAAAAGCAACAGAGGCCTGTGCCATGGCCTTTGCAGTCCCACTAAAAAGGAGTGGCCTTTTCTCCACTAAATCTAGGAGTTCGATATAGATGCCGGAATAAACCGTGTTTGAGAAAGATTCAAACCAGCGAAAACTTTCCCAGTTAACCAGATGGCCGGCAGTCGTCCAATGAGCACAGTAGGCTATTTCTTTTCTATAGGTAGTGCTTTTTTTACAATTCCCAGCATAAGTTCTTTCCATGACCTTGAGGGAATTTTCAAATGTTTCTAAAAAATCCATGACGACTTCCGCGGCTTTTCTTTTGTCAAATTCCCTGATAGAAACAGTGTACAAGCCCGCAATGCCGTTCAGGATAATTCCCGTTGTTTTCTCTTTTCGTAAATATTCACGTATGTGCGGAATTGCCATAAGTCCCGAAAGACCAAACCCTCCAGCGTGAAGATTCATACTCTTATCTCCCTCTTTTTTAGTAAGCCTTTTGTATAAGTGTAAGAGCTTTCCATTAATTCAAAGGATTTTCTAAACTCCAAAGTACCAACATGCGAAACCGGTGGAGTAATGAGGAGATCGGCTTTTGCTTCTTCTCGACGCAGGTTTGACAATTTCTCCATTATTGCTTTGTTGATAACCGAAAGAATTTGGTTTGAAGTTTCAGGTTTCCTTGGGTTATGCTGTTTTTCCATCAGGTCCACTGCCACAACATATTCGGCTCCAAGTTTTCTGGCAGCGGAAACAGGCAGGTTATTCAACGTTCCCCCATCTACCAACAATCTTCCTTGCAGCTTTATAGGTGGAAAAATTCCCGGAATAGACATAGAAGCCTCTACTGCTTCCAGAAGTCTTCCAGAAGAAAGAAAAACATCCTCTCCGCTATTTAAGTCACAAGCAATACAGCAAAAGGGTATTTTCAAATCTTCAAAGCGGAATCTCTTCAAATAATGCCTGAAGATGCCAAAATAAATCCACGATGGTAATGCGGATATCCTTGAAGACATATACCAACAACCAAGTTTAGCGAAAAAAAGAGAATACTTACGATCAAGATCAGAAAAATCAAAAGGGAAGAATTTCAAAGCCTTTTTGTAAACCTTAATAGAGTATTGCCATAATAACGAAGCATCCCCTAAAAGAGCATAGCCAGCGCCAACAACAGCCCCTATACTGACCCCAACGATAAAATCGGGTCTAAACCCTGCTTTTTCAAGGGCTCTTATCACTCCTACATGTGCTGCGCCTTTCGCTCCGCCTCCACCAAGTACAAGGGCTTTTCTCATAGCTTTTTCAGCCTTCCTCCATAGAAAGGGTTAAATCTATTTCATGGACATATTCAACAAACACCCTTACTATTTGCGGGTCAAACTGAGTTCCAGCGTTTTTTATGATTTCTTCGAGAGCTTCTTCGAAGCTCATAGGTGCTCTATATGGCCTGTTGCTTCTCATTGCATCGTACGCATCGACAATCGAAAGGATTCGCGACAGCAAAGGAATTTCCTCGCCTTTGAGACCTTCAGGGTATCCCTTGCCATCCCAGCACTCATGATGCGTGGCGATAATGGGAATCATTTTCTTTAGAGAGTGAAAGTCCTTTAACATATCCACACCGGTTTTTACATGTTCCCTTATTATTTGCAATTCGTAAGCATTCAATTTTCCGGTTTTTAACAAAATCTCTCTCGGTACACCTATCTTCCCGATATCATGCAACAACGCAGCCCATTTTAGTGTATTGAGTTCATCCTCATTCAAATTCAACTTTTTTCCAAGCATAATAGCATAGTTAGCCACACGAACACTATGGCCGCTTGTATAGGGATCACCTGTTTCAAGAGCCCTTACAAGGGCGTAAATAACTTCCTCTTTTGCTTGGTTTTCCAGCTCAGTAATCTGTTTCATTCTGAAAAATTGAGAAGCGATTTTTCCAAGGTATTCAAGTTTCATCCTAGAACTCTCTGAAAACTGTATCCCTTTTTTAGTATCAAGACTTATGTTTCCAAGATATTCTCCGTTGATATAATAACCAACCATCAAAGTAGCTTTGATTTTCGAAGCTCCGGCCTTTGTAAAAGCTTTTTGGTATTCTTTCGGTAATTCTTCTTCGTTGTAGTCAGAGATATTTTTTACAATGATTGCTTTTTCTTTTGCCTTGATCAAATATTCTGCAGGAATTTCCAGATCATACAGCGAACTGTCATATCCTCTCACAGCCTTGAATTTCCATACCCCATCAGAAACAGTGGAAACACATCCGCTATCAGCCTCAGGAATGAATTCAAGTGCGAGATCTAGCAATTTTTCAAAGAATATGCGATCGGATACATTTGGATTCATATCTGCAAATGTTGCAACTGCATCAAGGAGGAGCTTGTTGGGCTCCTCAACGTGTATTTCACTTTGATGGAGTCTTGATTTTATAACCCGATAAGAAAAGACAGCTACTAGCGTTCCAAGCGTAGAGATACCGATAATTATAATGCTAACAGTCAGCAATCGCTTTGTTTTTTCTTCATCAGTCGAAGGCATAAGATATTTACCGAACCATTTCTCAAGAACTGAGTAATAAGTGCTTCCTTTGTCTTTTAATTGTCCCTGAAAAAAACTATCCAGAGAAGCTTTGAGCTCCTGACGTTTTTTGCTCAGCCCGATATAGAGGTCTGCCGGACCAAGTTTTTCAATAGCCGTCTTCAAGCCAAGACCATTATTCAGGTAGTAAATGCTCAAGCTATAATTCACCAAACCAGCATCAACATCTCCTATTATCACAGCATTTACGACTTCCTCGTAAGACTGGTAATAAACTTTTTTGACAGTGATATTTTCCATGGTAAGGAACTTATCCAGAAAGGTTTCGTGGATGTCCTTTATGAGCACGCCTATCTTTTTGCCAGAGAGCTGTGGAATTGAAATAATATTAGAAGTACTCTTAACAATTACAACTCCATAATTAGTGAAAAGAGAAGTATCGTTGAAGGCCATAAATTTTTCACGCTCAGGCGATTTTGCAACATTTAGAAGCAAATCAATTTCATTGTTTTTTATCTTTCTGAGCAAATCAGGAAATTCCCCATAAACAAAGCTAAGCTCATATCCAGACGCCAAAGCCCAGTCGGTGACAAGATCTACAAAGAATCCCCTAGGGGTGTTTCCATCCATATAGTTTAACGGGGCATTTTGATATATACCAACAAGAAGTGTATTGCCAGCAAATAAAGGAATGCTTATTAGAAGCATCAGTAAAATAGTGATTCGCTTTAATCTGAGTATTTTTATACGTTTTCACCTTCCAATAAACCTCTAATATCAAACAACTATATAATAGCACACAGATATTCATAAACATTGGATCGTTCATAGAGCTTCGTTTAGCCAAAAAAGAAATTGATCATGATATCCTTTGCCTTTAGCTTAACAGTCTGATGTTCATTCAGGAAAGCAGGCAAGCTTCCTTACATCTGTGGTTGGGTTGAGAAAGGTGCAAATACCCGCTATTGAGCTCCTTCTTGCATTAAATACAGGGACTCTTGCTTCTACTACGTGAGAAAATTTAATGTATGACATATCTATCTTTTAGGAGTTGGTTGGCAGTATCCCACTCCACGGGCGTAACTTCTAAACTGAGCAACGGCATGGTTGTACATCCATTTAGTTTCAGCAGATATCCTGTCTAAGAGTTTTCTCTTAGACTTGCTAAGACTTTAGATTTTGAGTTTGTACACGACAGGAATTTGATTCCATCTTTTGAGTTTTGTTTGAAGTCTTGATTGTTTCCTATTTTGTGTATTCATATTCAACACATCAATATCTTACTTACAAACAAACATAAATTGTCGTCTGTATCTCCTCATTAAAATGTGTGGGCTTAGACGGCCAAATTTCTATAAGTAAAAAAATATAATATTTTTTAAGGATTCTTTCTAAAATGACGAAATACAGCTTGAAATATTTTGATTAAATGTGATATTATTTAAGATATCTATTAAAATAATTGAGGTGATGTAATGAATAGTTATTTAAAGAATTTCTGGCTTTACACTCTTGGGAGGTTTGTTTCTCTCATTGGAAGTGGAATACAGTATTTAGCTTTGTCACTATACATCCTTGATATCACCGGTTCAGGCACGATGATGGGGACTTTTCTCCTAGTGAGTATGCTTCCAAGAGTGATTTTCGCCCCGTTTGCTGGTGTGGTCGGAGATAGGTTCAACAGGAAGAAAATAATGGTTTATTTGGATTTTGCCCGGGGAGTGCTTATTTTCATCCTCGCTTTTATAGCTTACAAAGAAATGCTAACACTAACAGTTATCTACATCTCCCAGCTTATAATTTCAACCCTTGATATCTTTTTCGATCCCGCAACGGGAGCCATGGTGCCTGACATAGTGCCCAAAGAAAAGCTTACAAGGGCTAACTCTATTCTCGGTTCGATAAACAGCTTCAGTTACATCATAGGGCCAGCCTTTGGCGGGATTCTCTATCCCCTTGGAATCGGCATTGTTTTTATTCTGAACGCTTCATCTTTCATTGCTTCAGGTATCAGCGAGATGTTTATTGAATACAGGCAAACAACTGAAAAGAAGAAAATGACAGCCAGGCAATTTTTTGAAGATTTCAAGGGAGGTTTGGCATTTCTGAAGAACAGATCAGATATTTTCCTGATAATGACCTTTGCAATGATAACAAATTTCCTGGTAGCACCTATCTTTATGGTAGTTATACCATATTTTGCCAGGACTGTTGTGGGCTTTAGCAGCCAACAGTACGGAATTTTAAACTCCACCTGGGTCATGGGTGGGTTAGTTGGAAATATATTGATCGCATCCTTCCTCTCCAGGACAAACCCGGGAAAACTCTTCGATGTGGGGCTTTTTGGTCAAATAGGGGCATTTTTGGTATTCAATGTGCTCATGTTCCCGGTGCTGGTAAAAACTCTTGGTGGCGCGAGTTGGATGTACCTTGGCGTTCTGTCAGCATCATTTATCGTAGCCGGTACGCTGAATGCATTTGTAAACACGCCTCTCAACGTTTTTTTTCAGCAGACTATTCCCACAGAAGTGCGTTCCCGGGCTTTTTCGGTGCTTTCAGTACTGTCACAGCTTATTGTTCCGCTCGGAACTGCTCTCTACGGGTTCCTTGTAGATAGAATGCCGGCTCATTATCTGGTGCTTGTTGCCCTTTCGCTCACAGTAGGTGTTACGATTCCCTTTCTCGCAACAGGCAAATTAAATGTGTTGAAAACTGAAACCGAAGGTTGATGAGGAGTGATGTACATGCCCTTTAAAAGCTTGTTTCTTTCTGGATCTCCAGACGCGAATCCGAAAAAGGATAGAGCTTTTGTAAAAACGGAACTTTCTGAAGTTGAAGTTGTACTCGTAAAACACAGTGATTTTTCCGGAATTCTGGATATTTGCAAAGATTTTGCCATGAGGGGGGGAAATGCGATAATCCTTTGCCCCGGATTCACTCATGAGCAGGTTGCGGAAATTGCTAAAACTGTGGGTGAAGATGTTTCGGTAAATGTAGCAAGGGGCGATGGCAAAAGCTCGCTGGCCGCCAGGAAGGCTATGGAAAAAGCAGGCTGGTTTGATAAGAGAGTAGAGGACAATTTATGAAAGCATTCTTAAATGGTGCTATTGTAGAAAAAGCTGACAAAATGATACCTCTTGAAGACAGAGGTTTGACTTTTGGCGATGGCCTTTTTGAAGTTCTCAGGGTAAAGGATGGCCACATCTTTTTCTTTGAAGACCACCTGTCACGAATGAGGAACAGCGCTGAGTTCTTTGGGATTCCATTTCCTTATTCTCGCGATGAAATAAAAGATAGAGCTCGGGAATTAATCGCCCTTAACGGCATAAATGACGGCGAGTTGTATATAGAACTGACTCGCGGTGTTGATCAAAACCGCGAGCACAAATATCCCCCAAAAGACACGCCCCCTACTTTTTTCATGCTTGCTATTCCATTGCGTGATATCGATCCAATGAATTGGAAAAGTGGTGCAATAGTTTTCAGCTTTCCAGATCTCAGGCATGGATTATGTGAGCATAAGACAATTAACCTTTTGCCCAATGTATTAGCGAAGAATTACGCATATCAGCATGGTGGGTATGAAGCATTGATGTACCGGGAGGATTTAAAGGGCAAGTATGTTACTGAAGGAGGGAGTTCGAACTACTTCTTTGTAAGCGGCAATATCGTCATTACTCCCGAAATAGATAACTTACTTCCCGGTATCACCAGAAGCAAAGTCATAGAGCGCCTCAAAAAGAATGGTGTACAAGTAATAGAAAGGAGAATCTATCACGAAGAATTGAAGAAAGTAGATGAGGTCTTTCTGGTGAGTACAGTTTCCATGGTGATGCCTGTGCGAATGATAGATGGCAAAAACTTCAAAGCTCCTGGCCAGGTCACTAAAAAAGCCATGCTTTTGTATCAAAAACTAATGGAAGAAGACAAAGGGCAGCACTAGCTGCCCTTATTTTTAAACCTGAAAGAAAGTTTATCAAAAATGCTGTAAAGAACCGGGATCAGAAACAGAGTGAAAAACACTCCAAAAAGTAGCCCTGCCGCGATGGTCAAAGCAAGTGGGCTTTCCAGTTCGGCACCTTCCGCCCGAGAGAAAATGGTAGGTAAAAGCGCAACCACTGTCGTAAGGGAAGTCATAAGAATGGGTCTTAAACGCCTCCCGGCTCCTTCGACTATTGCTCTCATTAGCTCCATTCCCCTCTCCCTCAGCTGGTTAATGTATGTAACCATTACAATGCCGTTGTTAACTGTTACGCCAATGAGCGTAAGTATACCCATCAGACTACCAATGCTTATAGCCTTACCGCTTAAAACAGAAACAACCGCTACACCTACTATGGCCATGGGAAGAGTAAGGAATATGACAAAGGGATACACAAGGGATTCAAACTGAGCACCTATCACGAGATACATGAGAATAATTCCCACCACAAGTGCAAAGCCAAACTGCTTTAACGTATCCTGAAGGTTTGACGCCTGTCCCCCAAGTTCGGGAGTGAATTGCGACAGCTTTTCGTCACTTTGAAGTAAGACATTCACATCTTTTATAACCTGGCTTAGAGCACGACCAGAGATACTTACTTCTACATAACCGACCCTATGGCCGTTTTCATGGTCGATGCTTTTTGGTGTTTCTTTGATGCCAAGCTGAGATACCACTCCTACATAACTGGAAGTTCCAAGCATGGAATTAACGGGAATCGATTTCAGCCATTGATAACCATCTTCAGGAGTTTCATAACCGAGTTTCAAAGGCACTCTTTCGCCTTTTATGAAAATATCTCCAAGATCAATCCCCATTGTGTATGGTTGAATGGCCCCTATAACCTGCATGGGTATAACGCCAGCCATAATTGCTTTTCCCCTGTCTATTTTCAGTTCGAGGTTTCTCTCTTTCTCTTCAAAATTAGTGCTGACATTTACCACACCATTTATTTTTTTCAGTTTTTGGGCAAACTGGTTCACAATCTCTTCAAGGGACTGAAAGTCATCACTGTAAAAGGCGACTTCAATATCACTTCCCATGAGATTTTCTATCTCCAATCCACCGGCTGATACTTTAATCTCAACACCAAGTTCATTGGCCAGTGGCATAAGTTTTTTTCTGATCGCTTCTGCTATTTCCTGAGATGTTGCGGTTCTTTCCCTTTTTGCTTTTAGATTCAATTGAACAGAAGCGGTGTTTTCACTCCCGCCCAACAAAACCGAATAAATCCCACCAGTTATCCCACCATTGGCATAAAGACTTTCAAGCTGGTATTTGTCGGAATTTGAAAGGATCTCTTCTGTTATCTTTTCAACAGTTGCTTTTGTTGTCTTATAGCTGGTATTTTCAGGTAGCCTTACGGATATATTTATTATCCCGCTGTCCATAGCTGGTATTAGTTCAAAATTCCGCGTTGCCATCAACAAAGCGCCGACAATGAATATCCCCAAAAACACAGCGATGGCTATGCCTTTTTTTCTCAATAGAACCGTCAACCACTTCTTGTATATTCTCTCAAGGGAATGACGGGCTTGCCTTTTAGTTTTGATAAAACCCGAAAAAGCCGGAACAAGGACAACTGCAACAAGCAGCGAAGCGCCAAGGGAAAGCGCAAGGGCTATGGCAAAATATTTTAAAAACTGTGAGAAAAAGCCTGATATAAAAGCAAGGGGCACGAACATCGCAAGGGTTGTAAGGGTAGATGAGAATATCGCGCCTACGACCTCACTTCCTCCCAGACCGGCGGCTTCAGATGGCGATTTCTTTTCTTCGAGATGACGATATATCGCTTCAAGAACCACTATACTGTTGTCCACGATCATCCCCACAGCCATTGTGAGGCCGCCAAGGGTCATCATGTCAAGCCCAAGCCCGGAAAAGTAAAGCAACGTAACGGCAATAAGTAACGAAAGGGGCATAGACAGTGCTACCGCCAATGTAGCTGTCAGGTTTTTCAAGAATATCAAGATAACGATGGTCGCCACCAAGGCTCCAATAATGAGATTTCTAAAAAGCCCGCTCACAGCTTTTTCTGTGAATTTGCTGCTATCGCTAAGTGTGATCAGCTGAACATCAGGATGAGCATTTTGCCATTCATTGATTGCCTGTTTAATGTTCCTTGCTACCTTAACTGTATTTGTCCCGCCTTTTTTCTGAACCACAAGTACTGCAGCACCTTCGCCATTTACTTGAACAAATCCTCTTGTTTCTGAATCTACAAGCTTAACATCGGCGATTTGCTTCAATCTCACAGGAATGGGTATTCCTTCTAATTTAAGGCTTTGGCCCGTTAATGATGAAGTCATCATTTTATCCATACCGCGAATGCCTATTATCGTATTTCTGAGTTCGTCAAGGGATTCAAACTGGCTGGAAACGGAAAGCCTGAAGACTTGGTCCCCATTTTCAAGGTTGCCCATGGGATATCTAACACCTTTGGATAGAACAGTCTGAAGAATATCATATGGTATGCCATAAGTGGACAGTTTGTCTTTATCAAGGGTAATTCTCACTTCTTTTTCAGGAATTCCCAGTTTCTCTACATTGGCAACCCCAGCCACTCTCGAAAGGCTTTTTTGAAGATCTGAAGAAGCACCGGCAACATCACCATCAGAAGAAGATAAACCCAGCACGTACACAGGTATCATGGAAGGGTTGAACTCAACTACAATGGGATCGACACCTTCCGGTAAACCCGTCGCAAAGGACTCTAATGACTGTTTTATCCTCGATACTGCAGTGTTCATGTCCGTTCCATTCTCAAACTCTATCTGGACAATGGAAAAACCGTCAACCGATTGGGAGCGAAATGACTTAACTCCGCTTACCAGACCTATCGCACTTTCCACCTGATTGGTTACATTCAGTTCTACTTCTTCAGGACCCGCTCCTATATAGGGGGTTACCACCACTGCATAGGGAATATCTACATTTGGCAGTAGATCAAGCGGGAGCTTTCCCCACGAGAAAAAACCGAGAAAAACAAGGGTCGAAAAAAGCAAAAAAACGGCCACAGGCCTACGTGAAAATTGGGAAAGTATACTCTTCCACATCTTTTTCCACTCCTTGGGATTTTATTCAATTTTATAGGCTAAATATTTAAAGAAGGTCTTCTTTTAAGACTCTCTTCATTTTTCAAATGTTGCAAAACAGATAGCAACGCCTTGATAAAAAACCCCTAAAATCTTGTGAACAGTATATCAAATTCTTCTTTGTAGTAAATCACGTTTGTATAATCCCATATAGATTATAACAGGGGGTGACATTTTATGATTAGAAGGTTTATGTTAGTAGCGATTATCATTATCTCTGCCTTAGCCTTTTCAACACAATTTTATCGGACAGTTGAGGACACCATTGAAATCCTTCCGGATGGGTCAGCCGTGATAACTCGTGTTGAGCAAGTGCCATCATCAGAGCTCTCAAAAATTTACATTGCTCATGCAAAGGCATTGAGCGATAGTAAAGAAATCTTTCAAAATTTCTATGACGAGATCTCAAAGGATTATTACTTTCTCTATGGCTCTGCACCGGGATTTGGAGACAGGGATTTGAAAGTGGATATCGACAGAAACGGCAATTACACCAGCAAAATAAAAATGAAAGTAACAGGTCTTCTTACACATCCCGAAAATAACCAGAAGCTTTTGCAGTTTTCAAGGAAACGCTTCGCTGAAGAAAAAGTAATGCTGAAATACTTTGAAAATGTCCTCGATGGAAAGATATTTGAAACAGCTTTTCTCAACTCTGAAAAGAATTCCATTAAAACTACAAAAACTACAACCATTATACTCCCTGAAGGTTCGAAAATACTGGATGTGCTTTCACCCTTCCAGACAAATCCAGAAAATGGCTGGGAATTGGATTTTGGAGGAGGAACAAAGTTCTACGCTGATTTTGATATCCAGGGAAACGCCATAAAGATAAAGGAAGAGATAATTACAGGAGGAGGTGCTCCCGAAAGAATCTTGAAAGATGATAATGCCGATCTATTTGAACAATTGATGGACTATACTGCTCTTGACATTATATTTGCTAACGACAAGGTATCGGCTAAGCTAACACAACCCACTCCTTACAAATTCAAAGACGATTATTCAGGATCGTGGAGTTTTTACATCTCCCAAACCCTTTCTCACCAATTCACTTATTACACGCTTACTGTCAAACCGGGCATGACGGCAAGCTTGAATTTCGGTGCCTCACTTCTCTGGCAACATTACTGGAAAAAAGTAAGCTGGTGGAAGTACAAATATGTTCTAAAGAAGTTCCAGACCACCGTGTCAATCAACCCAAGCCTTACTCCCTTTGTAGAGGTCTCTTCGGGAGCTTCTATAAGCAAGTCCTGGAGTTATAACATCACCACTAAAACGAAATGGATTACTTTCTGGGTATCTTGTGTTCCGGTAACCCTTGTAATGGAAGTGAAATTCGATGCAAATGCAGAAGCAAGCATATCCGGCGTCATAGGGTTTAACGTATCTTCAACACTTTCAGCAAATACAAGCCTTACTGTCAAATACCAAAATGGGTGGAGCAAGAGTGTTTCAAAATCATACAGCTATTCAGGGGTACAATTCTCCGCTGATGCAAAAGTCAACGCATCTGCAAAAGGTTCTTTGCCTTTGACACTCTCAGCTTATGTTTACTACATAGCGGGACCCTATGTACAGTTCGAGCCGTGGATTAAAGGCGAAACTTTCGCTTCAGCTGGAAGCAGCAATCAGGTGGGATACAAAGTTACGGCGGGATTCAATGTGAATGGTGGGGTGCACATGGCAGGCTGGTTAAAAAACCTGTGCGATAACATCCCTTCTGTAAGTTACACATTCTGGAGTAAATCGTGGACACTCGCAAGTTCAACTTATACTTTTTAATTCAGTCTGACGCGGGGATCGATTATAGTATAAATTATGTCCACGAGTAAGTTCATCAAAACAGCAATGATACCTATATAGAAAGTAGTCGCTATAACAGATATAAAATCCTTTCGTGCGCTGGCAGCGGCGATAAACCTGCCAAGGCCCGGTCTATTGAAAATTGATTCTACGATTACAGCTCCCGCCAGTAGATAAACAAAAACATTTCCAGAGATTGTTACAACGGAAATCAATGCATTCCTCCTTGCGTGCTTTTTCAAGACTTTTTCCTCTTCCAATCCTTTGGCACGTGCTGTCCTTATGTAATCAAGATGCATAATTTCCACTATGCTCGTTCTCGTAATTCTCATGATGTAGCAGGTCCACATTATGACGAGTGTTAAAACAGGTTCTATCAAATTCAGCAATGCATTGCCCAGTACCACGAAATTGCCGTTGAGAAAAGAATCTATTATGAGCGAATGGGTATAAGAATTCCATTGAGGAGAATTAACAATATCATATGTCTCGGCAGAGGCGAGGCCTACGGGAATCCAGTGGAACAATTTCAAAAAGACCAAAAACACCAATAATCCCGTGATGAATTCGGGTATCGACCATCCTATCATTGAAAATACAGAGATAATTTTATCAAACCAGCTTCCGTATTTTCCAGCCATCAAAGTGCCAATCCACATTCCCAGTAAGACAATTATTATCCCTGAGATTATTGTAAGTTCAAGGGTTGGAGCCAATCTATGTGATATGGCAATTGAGACCTTATCCTTTGCCACAAGAGAATAACCCCAATCACCTTTAACTACGTTTTGGAGCCATTTCCAGTAGCGAATAGCAAGAGGTTGATCGAGGCCATATTTTGCCACAAGCCTTTCATAGGTATCTGGAGCTTTGTCAAGGGCTCTGGGATTTTGAATATATGCGCTTACAAGCACACCGGGTCCAAGCAGCCAGATCATTGAAAAAGCTATTAGGGTTACACCAAGCAATACAAGAGGAAGAAGAAGGAGCCTTCTAACTACGTAATTTAACATGGCTTCACCTGCTTCAACAAACAAAAGTAAATATAGTATAGCAAAATAACACTCTATTGCAAAACAAAAGGCGCCAAAAAGGCGCCTTTTATCCAAAAGTTTCTGAAATTACCTTTGCAGTATATCAGGGAAAGCCAGAACAACATGTTGTATCTCTTCCAGAATGGTAGTTTCACCTGTTTCAAGGTCGTGCACTTTCATAAACCCCTTTTCGAGTTCAGTGTCATAGCCTGTGTAAATTATTTTCCCGCTTTTTATTGTAACCGAAGGGATCAGCGCCGGGACGAAAAGCACATTGGAGGCAATTGGCTTCTCTGTGTGATTTTTTGTGTTATAAAGCATAAGATTTCCCAAATACAGGTTGTCGAGGAAGCCTGAAAGGGATTCAAAGTACAGGAGGTTTTCATCATCTACCATAATTGCCCATTTTGCTTTTCGCGAAGTCAAAAGCGGTTTAACCGGTGAGAGCTTTTCAATATTTCCATCGTAATCTATACCATAGACCTCATTGGATTTTCCAAGGAATAGATAATCATAGTTATCGGAGTTATCAAAGGTTTCTATGATTTCCCCGGTTCCTGTATTAATCAAATAGCGCAGATAATTGTCATAGTTTTCTACCATCAAGTATTTTTCGTCAACGGACCAGGAAATTGGAAAGGCCTCATATAGGGGGATATCGTATTCCCAGAGAGCTTCAAAATCCGAGGTTATGAATTTTATGCTGTCATAATCGGAAATTAAGATTTTGTCACCTTTGGGAGAAACATCCAATGCATTGTAGCCAACCCAATGCTTTTCCTCTTCGCCTTCATAAACAACCTTTGGATCATACCCTGAAAAATCGACGTAAAGCAAGCCGGATTTGAAAAACCTCCCATAACTCATACCGGGCAGCCGGATTAGCTTCTTTCCGGAATTGTCAACAATTGTAAAATAAACTGTGTCAGATTCTGGATTGTATTCTGTGACTGCGTAAAGAGTCCCTGTTGCCTTGAGAGCATCAGATATCTTTGGAGGTTCAGGCAGTTCTTCCAGGAACCCTGATATCCATTTTATTCCTCTGTTCTTCGCTGCATAATTCATTAGATTTAGCTGCTGGTTCTTTTCATCGAGGTCTATAAGAAGCGCCTGAAAAAACTCTATAAGGTAATCCGGCACATATGCAATGTCAAGCATATTCAAAGCATCATCTAACTTCCTTGCCCCATCTTCCATGGCCCTTGCGATTTTGAATTGCTTATATGTTTCATCGTAATCTTCATTAACAGCTGCCAGAACGCCTTTTGTGTAATAGAACATGGGATTGTCCTTCAGATTCTCTTCGTTTTCAATAAGAGCCTTTTCTACTTCATCGTATTTCTGGTCTCTCAGTAACGATTCCAGATAATGGAACATGTACTGAGTTTCACCAAATTTTTCATAGAGAATTTTTTCAATGTCGCTTTGCACATATGTGAGGTATTCTTCTTCAGCATAATTTCGTATTTCTTCAAGGGTCGCTTTTTGATCATCAAAAGCCGATATGCTCTTCATGATGACCTCTTCGGGAGTACCATCGTAATCGTACATGTACTCAAATGCTGACATGAACTCTTCCAAAACACTCATTCTCGGTAACGCATTCAAAAAATAGGTATATAGAGAAACCGATTCTGCATCGTAGTACTGGTCTGCAGCATATCTTGCCGCTTGAAGTACATATGGCATTATTTCTGTAGGCGCATCCTCCAGTTTTTCTGTTATTTCTAACATGGTGTCAATGTATCCCGAATAATCCTCGTTTTCTTCGTAAATCTCAAGCAATTCCTGAAGTGCTTCAAAGTCGCGGGGATTTTCTTCAAGCTTTGCCTTTAGTTCTTCTTCGGTTGCGAAAGCGACCAGTGAAACAATCAAAAACAAAATAATAATTAAGCGCTTCATCTTTCCACCTCCTCTTTTATTAGTTTATTCTCTATTGGGTTCTTATACAAAGATTTTGCGATAGAGCGGCGTATAATATATGAGGGTGATGTGCATGAAAAACTGTGCGAGAAAAATCCTTTTTGTAATTATGGTAGCGATCTCCATAATTGTATTCGCTAATGGATCAGCTGTTGAGATTGCCAAAGAGTACATGTCACTTTTCTTTTCCAGGGAGTTTGAGCAAGCTTTTGAAATGCAATCATTTCAAGTCAAACTCCAATTCGGAGTGAAGGCAATGGAAAGCGCTCACAATCAAATTGAACAAATGCTTGGCACACCAGCAGAACTTCTCGATGTAACCACTCAACTTTTTAACGAAGGAACCCTTGTAGTATTCTACACAAAATTCGAACAGGGCTATGCAAATGTACGTATTGTAATAGACAAGCACGACAAAATAGCTCAATTTCTTATACAGCCCACCGCACCTCCAGAACCAATGATCCCGCCTTATGCAGATCCTGAATTGTTTGAGGAAAAAGAAATTTCCATCGGGAAAGACCCATGGATTCTCAAAGGCTATGTGACGCTTCCAAAAGAGGCAAATAACTTTCCCATTGCTGTACTCGTACCCGGCTCAGGGCCTTCCGACAGGGATGAAACTGTTGGACCTAACAAGATATTCAGGGATATAGCCTGGGGCTTATCCGCGCATGGAATTGCCGTACTGCGCTATGACAAACGCACCTACACATATGGAGAAGAAATCAGCGAATTGGCTTCAATAACAATAGAAGAGGAGTATATCACGGACGCCCTTGAAGCAATAGAAAAAGCATCTGAAATTCCTGGCGTGAGTTCCATATACATTATTGGGCACAGTATGGGTGCGGGATTGGCGCCTTATATAGCTCTCCGAAACAATAAAGTATCAGGCATCATCATGCTTGCCCCACCTGCCAGGCAACTTGCAGAACTCAGTCTCTCACAGACCAGATATCTCGCTCCGGTAACGGGTATTTCAGAACTTCAACTGAGAATCACTGAAACTTTTTTTACAAAACTCATAAATCACGAGCTTCCACCTGACACCCCCATAAATGGCGGGGTGACGGCAGCGTATTATTATGATGCGGACCGCTATCTTACCATCCCCGCACTGGAAAAAATCTCTATACCTGTTCTAATACTGCAAGGAGAAGAAGATTTTCAGGTGACGATGAAGGAAGACTTTTTTGCCATTAAGAATAAATTTGAAGCCAGATCAAATTTCACCTTTAAGTCATTTCCCGGGCTGAACCATTTGTTTTTAGAAACCGAACCGGGGGTCCAGCACTCTGTAAACGATTATTATAAAGCGGGCTTTGTCTCTGAAGAAGTAATCGAAGCTATGGCAAACTGGATTGAAAAATTGGAAAGGGGGCATTGAGCCCCCTTAATCCTTTTTGCTCTCAAGATAGGCTTTCACAGCTTCCTTAACGGAGCCTTCTTCCACCAAAAAAGGCTCATAATTCATTTCTTTTAGCTTTTTCATGGAACCGGCACCCATGCTTGATCCTATCCATACTTTACAATCTCCAAGAACAGTAAGCACTTCACTTACTTTTGCATGCTGATGCCTGCCAAAATATGGGTTTTCGCGCTCTTCAACCTTAGTGAACCGATCTCCATCCACCTCAAAAATTACAAAGGTTTTTGATTGACCAAAGTGATCACCATTAAGATAAGCACCGTCTTTGGTTCCAACAGCTACCAACTTTTTCAAAACACTCACCTCATTCAACGTCATTATATAGAAACCACAGCATTAAAGGCACTTCTCACAGCTCCAATTATTTGATTCAACTCCCTGGCATCACCAACAACCCCAAAGGGAATATCCAAGGCCTGAAGTTCGTTATTAAGAGGACACCGTGGAGTTGTGCCAACTGCAATTACAGTAAGGTCATATTTTCCGAGATCTTTCCTCTCCCCGCTCTTCAGGTCTTCAACAGTAACCCCATCTGGATCAAAGGCGCGGACCGCTGTATTGGTGTAAATACTTATCTCCTTACCCTGAAGGCGTTTCCACATCAATTTTTCCGTTATAGGCTCCATACCATCAGCTACTTTATCTTTCAATTCAACAACATCTACCTGGTTACCCTGCTCCAGGAGCTTTTCAGCAGCTTCCATGCCAATCAATCCACCACCAATAACAAGGATCCGCTTCCCGGAAATATCCCTTTCAAGGGCCTCGTTACCAGTTATCCATTTCACAGAGTTAAGGCCATCAATCTTTGGAATAATGGATTCAGCACCTGTAGCGAGTATAACGAAGTCAGGCTTTACTTCCTTTATAAAGCTTATATCTGCTCTCTTATTTTTCAATACTTTTACTTTTTTCTCGACGGCGTACTTAAGCGAATCCAGCGGCAATGCCATCCTATCCTTGCCAGGTGTCAAATGCGCATAGTTGAATTGGCCTCCCAGCTTATCAGATTCTTCTACAAGCGTTACATCATGCCCTCGCTCTACAAGGGTTAATGCAGCGGTCATCCCTGCTGGTCCACCACCGACAACGATCACCCTTTTCATGAGCTTAGCTTTTTGAGGTTCTTCAAAAATATCTGTTTTCGGATTTATAATACAACCTATTGGGCTCCCTGCTTTCACGTTCAAAAGACACCCTTGTAAACATGCGCCACATCGAATTTTAGGCTCTTTGTTATGTAAAATTTTCCCCGGCAATGCAGGATCAGCAACCAGAGGCCTTGCCATGGCAACCAGGTCAACAACGCCTTCAGAAAGTAATGATTCAATTTTTTCCTCTTCCACCATCTTACCAACAAGAATGAGTGGAAGCCTTGTCAACTTTCTTATCTCCTTTGCGGCGTCGATTTTTGGGCTTTCAGGCAATGCCATGTGCTGGTAATACCATGCGGGGCTATCGCATGCGTTTCCAAAACCAAGGTGCAATGCAGCTACGTTTTCATCCTCCAGAAGCGCAATAAGGGGTTTAAGAGCTTTTGGTGTTATGCTGCCTTCGATAAATTCTGAAGCTGAAAGCCTCACGATTATAGGTATATCCTTTGCCTGGGATTTAACAGCTTCAAGGAGTCTCCGGGCAAACCTCAAACGATTTTCTAAACTCCCGCCATATTCATCTTGGCGTTTGTTTAATCGTTCGGAATAAAATTGGTGAACGAGATAACCATGCCCCATTTGAAGCTCAATAAAGTCAACTTCTGCTTTTTTACACAGCAAGACCGTCTTTTCATAATCATTCAGAATCCTTTCTATTTCTCGAACAGATAACTCATCCGGTGTTGCTCTGGTTGTAGGGCAAGGAATGGCAGAAGGCGCAATTGGGGCTTTGCCAATTACTTTTGGGTTTGCAGCTCTTCCTGCATGGTTGAGATGCGCCCCAAATAATACACCGCGACTTTTAATCGAATGCACAAACTCTCTGAATTCATTGAAGTTATCTTCATTGAGCATCATTTGCCTTGGATGCTCCCTACCATCTGCAGATACCGCGATTGGCTCACCCAGGATGAGTGCCACTCCCCCGTCAGCAATTCTCCCAAAAAACTTGATCTGCTCCTCAGAAACAGAACCATCAATCTGGCCTAAACCTGTTTTGAAAGGAGCTGCAGCAAAGCGATTTTTCAACACTTTTCCGGCGATTTGGAAAGTGGTCGATGCGACCATTTTAATTCTCCTCCCACTAGTACCCCTGAGGGGTAATTTCTCGCCAATTATTATAACATCTTTTTATATATATGCCATATGTATATAGCTATTTTGAAAGGTGTTAAAATACTTATTAAGTCTTCAAGACTACAAAGGAGGGGCAGGTCTATGAAAATCCTCGTATTTGGTGGAACATTCTGGGATGTGTTTATTTATGGCAATGAACCCCATAAGGCGGAAATTCTTGAAATGCCTGGAGGTTCAGGATTGAATATCGCCTATGGCCTCTTCAAGCAGGGATTTGAAGTTCATTTTTACTCAAACGTTGGCTCTGATTGGAGAGGTGAAGAAATAAAACGTATTCTTGCTGATGATAAATTCGATATTTCACATATCAGGGCAATAAGTGACGCAAAAACAGGACACCACATTGCTTTTAACGATAAACCTATAGCTGTTGACAGAGGTGCTAACAAGGAAAGAATTGAAATGCCTGTTGTTGAAGAAGCGGAGGTATGCATCATAAATACAGAAATACCAAGAGAGACCATCTTAGATGCGCTGAAAATCCCTGCAAAATTGACAGTGGTCGATCTCGGACCCAGGCCCATTATTTCACCTGAAGAAATTAAAAACGCCTGCGACAACGAGTTACTGATTTTAGGCACCGAAATTGAGTGCAACAGCGGGTGTCATGTCACTAAACTCGGTTCAAGGGGGGCACTGGTGAAAGACAAATTAATACCATCTGATGCACGTATTTATCCCTATAAAGTCGGTGCTGGTGATGCTTTTGACATAGTTTTAATTACATTGTACTTGAGAACCCGGGACATTCTCTTTTCAGCACGGTCAGCTGTGGAAGCCTCACAAAAAATGGTCAGGGAAGTGAAAGGAGCCTTTTCAAAAGCAAAAGCTCTTAAAAGTCTTATCTGATTTACTCTAATTTTTGCTGTTTCACAAATTCACATATTTTGAAAATTATATAAAACCTTGCTTTCAGAGGAGAATCTTGAACCAGATTCTCTTTTTTTTGAACTATATGGTATTCGTTTGTATATATTGATATCATTTTATCGCGCGGCCGCAGAAAACAAATAGGAGGTGTAAAACGTGGGACTTGGTTCAACAGTTGTGAATCTCAGTAACGCAAAGAGGCTTCAGATTGTTTGGGACACCGGAGTTGTACAGGATGGAGAACCGGTTTATTACAGACAATCCATACCCGTGGATAGCTCCATTACCGAGCAGGAAGCCTACGACGCAGCCTACAACCTCGCTTCTCTCTCCACTTATACCATTAGCGAGATAAGGCTTATCAGTACAGACAGTCTCGGACCAATTGATTAATGAGGAGGTGTGATTAGTTGAAAACCCTTAACATGAGATGGTATGACGCTGCTCAAGGTAAATCAAAAGGGCTTGTGCTTAGATCCCCAAAAGATGGTCTAACTCAGGCTGAAGTTCAGAATGTCATGGATACCCTTGTGACTCTTAAGGTTATTCCCTCAAACTACGCAACGGATTACGCAAGCGTCATTGACAAAGCCACAAACGAACTCTTTAACCTGATCTAATGAAACCCTGAAGCGGGCCATTTTGGCCCGCTTTTAATAAAGGAGGTGTGAAATGTACTTTCTAAAGTCGTTAACCGGGTTGCTCTCTCTTGGTGCTTGTTTGCTTGAAAGACCCGGTGAAGGGAATAAGAAGAAGCAGGAATTAAAGAACCTCATATATCAGGTACTTCCGGAGGAAGACTGGAAATTAGACAAAAATCTGCTCGATGAAGTCCTTGATAAAGCCATCGATATAGTAGTTTCCTGGCTTAACAGGACTATCTGGAAAACAGCTTAAAGACCGCCCCTCAGGCGGTCTTTTCACTGCTTCAATTCCTTGGGCAATTTCCCCGCAAAGCATAGAATATTAATGGAGGGGATTGCTATGATCGGAGATCTGGTGCTCCTTGGCATTGCATTATTCGCCTATTCTCTTTTCATAAGGTGGATAACACTTTATCTGTGGCATGGAAAAAGAGTGAGGAAAGAAATTGCAGAAAAGGCAATAAACACCTTTGAAAGGATTGAAAATGAAGTTCCCGCTCATGAGAAAAATTTGATTGAATCGAAAATTCACAGAATCAAAGAATGGGCATCAATTCATCTGTCTGAACACAAAAAAGCTTAGAAAAGATAACGAGAGCAAAGAACCGAGAAAATCGAGATCCGAGATGACGAGAAGAAACTACGCTCGGTTCGTTGTAGGTTATTGGTTGTGAGTTGTTGGTTGTAGGTTGTGCGTGCTTTGTCGTGCATAGCCTTAGCTTTAGATCAGCACAGCGTTTTCATTCATTTTCTCGTACTCTCCGTTCTCGATTGCCTGTGATTTACGTACAACCTACAACCAACAACAATTTTGCTGTTGTATAGCCGCCTTATAAAACCTTCAAATATAATCCCATCCATAATCTGGCAAGGTTATCGGAAATATCCCTTCTAATCCTAAATCCATGCCTTCATTAAAAACAGCCTTCGTCAGTTCAGTATTATCAAGCTTACTTGCTTTATTTTTGAATTCTTTGTATTCTCTTTCAGAAAGCCTTTCAAGGAAAAAACCTTCGAGTTGAGAAAAGAAGTTTTCTGAAGATATTATTTTTGCAGTGCCTTCAAAAGTTGTAGTTTTATCAGCTGGGTAATCAAAACTGTTATCATAATGAAGCACGCAATAATTCTTGTTTTTTTCAGCCGTTACGGCTCTAATAATACGAAGCACCTCACTTTTATTGCCTCCATATTCCAGCACATGGAGTTCGTTGTCTATACTCGTAAAGGTGCAGTAAGATTCTTCTCCCAGGTAAGTTTCGCCAGGCCTGCATGCAATGTATCCAGATTTGAAAATCGCCTTAAAGCTATCATAACTTCGCAAATACCTGACTGTCTTCTTTTGATGAATTGAGAGAATTTTTCCAACATCTTTTGAATAAGCTTTTTGAACTTTTGTTTTTTCACCATCAGGTAGTATCTTCGCCGTATGATAACAGCCAAATTCAACCGCCCCGAATCTTTTATACAGCCCCCTTGTTCCGGATATGATAAACATAGATATACCCATTTTGATGCTCTTTGCCTGCATCATTTCAAGCATTCTGGAAGCAAAACCCGCTCCCCTGTAATCAGGATGGGTGCACACTGATCCTATTAAACCTACCTTCAACGTATATCCATATATAGATATCTTCGCAGGTTGCATACCAAACAAAGAAACTACCCTGTTCCCATCTTTAACGCCCAGAAGGTTGCCTATATTTTTCTCTGAAAGAAAAACCGGAAAACAAGCGCCCATGTCTTTCTCGAAAATCTCACTGGCAAGCTCAATTGCGCTTTTTAGATCTTCTGGCATTAATACGCCAGGTTTCAACATAAAATCCCCACCCTCCGAGAATCTCTTTTGATTTAAATATATCATCCAGAATATCGAGTTTAGTATGGTATAATATCATATACCATTATGTTTCCATTTTTGAGTCCTGTGACCATCGTTGCCAAAAACATAATAAGGAGATGGTTTTTTATGGAACCGAGGATTGTAACAAAACCTGCATTTGAAGCAGTTGGAATGAGATATTACGGAAAGAATGAAAAGGGTGAAATATCTGAACTCTGGGAAATTTTTATGAAAGAAACAGCTGCACTTGGCATGGATGAATCAACATTCGAGGAGTGTTATGGATTAATGGGACCCATGGATAAGGAGGGTAATTTTGAGTATATTGCCTGTGTCCCCGCAAAGCATTTTGAAAAAATACCTGAAAACATGGTAAAAAAAGAAATTCCCCAATCAAGATACCTTGTCTTTACCCACACAGGAAGCCTTGAAACCCTTCATGATACTTTTGACTTCATCTACAACAAATACCTCCCAAATAGCGAATACGAAGTGAAATGGAATGCATACCATTTTGAATTCTATGATGAACGCTTCAACGATTTCAAAGAAGATAGCGAATTGGATATTTTTGTGCCGGTGAAATAATCTTGCTCTTACTCCACATTCCTTTGACCCAAACTATGCACTTAGAGGAAAGAGGGAAATATAGGTCATTGAAAAAGGCATGGGAACCTAGTAAATTAGTTGTGAAGCCAAACACAACATATGGAGGTTTCCCATGCCCACAACTAATATACCACAACTTCTAAACTCTATGTGTGAAGAGATTTCTTTCCCCAGGTCTGAACACAAAACACTGCTGCTTGATTACACCAGGGGCCTTGCCATATCTCATTTCAAGAGCCTCAGTTCTATTGGTAGGAAAATGGGGCATTCTCAGTCATCTTTCTCACGAATGCTTTCAAATACCAGGGTTACCACTGAAGAGCTTACAGGCAGCAGATTGAATTTCATCCAAAGCTTTCTTTCTAACAATGGTCTTGA
>NZ_JFHK01000020.1 GCF_001636545.1 Kosmotoga arenicorallina S304
ATCCTTTCGTATGGTTTGCTCACCACGAATATACGATGATTCCGTGCCTTTTTCAATGACCTGTTTTTCTTTTCTTTATTTTGTTAACTCGAAGTGCATAAGTTGAGATACTAAAAGGTATAGCCTACGACGGCATCGGCATAAAATCCCATGAGCCCAAAACCCGTCGTCGCTTTTGTAATAAACCTCCCCCATGTTGTTTTCAAAGCAACGCCAAGACCAAAATCGGGGATCATGAATAAATCAAAGGCTGCGCCCGCGCCTCCACCAAGAAGGATTCGATATTCCTTCTCTGAAAGTACACCGGAGAACAATTCAAAGGGAGTGAAATCAGCAAAAACTCCTATTCCTGTACCCACCGCGACTAACAGTGAAGTTGGTCCAGAAAAGCCGAAGAGAGAGAAATCATCAGAAGTAATACCGGCAACTATCCCGTAAGAAAGCCCAAGCCCCCCAAGGCCAACTACAAAGCTTCCAAAGGCAAAGGTACAAATTAAAACCACTGCCATCACAAATAACGTTTTCATAAAATCCCCCCTTTTTTGTCAAAAGATTATATATCTATTCAGAGGGGATTTTTAAGGATTTTAAAGAGTCTTTTTAGCTTATAGGTTATTTTGATCCGGTGGTGAACTTTTGCCTTTTCATTTTCCTGGCTTCGAGCCACCTGATTACAGGGCATCTCAATTTCCAGTTTCGAAAAAATCGGGAAAATATCATTTGCTGGATTCTCCTTTTCTATACATGTTTTTAAGCACTTTTTGTATAAAAGGCTCCTTTGCCTTTGTGTATTTTTCGCGCTCATTTGTATGTGCAATTGCTAATCTTTTCTTGAGTTTGCAGTATTCTCTGGCAAGATCTGTATGTGTGCGGAGGAAATCTCTGAAAAATATGTGGCTTTTCCAGAAATCCCTATCGAATTCCACCATATGTATGTGAAATCCTTTCTTTTCAAAATATCTGCGCTCGGGCAATTCAGCCTCATATTCCGGAACATATGTATAATCGAGCTTTTCAAGAGCTCTTATGTATTTCTTTGCATTGTCGAGGGACTCGATCCCTATCATTATATCTATTATTGGTTTGGCACAGAGGTTGGCGACAGAGGTGCTGCCGATGTGTTCGATACGAACCTCTGCTCCCAGAAGTGCTTTAATCCTTTTTTGCTCTAAAATGAAGGCTTCTGGCCAACGGCTGTCATATGGAACTATTATTATAGGATCCGTTTCAGACACAATGAGCTCCTTTTATGCTTTTCATTTCAGCAAAAGTGTGAGGATTTTGAATGGTTTATATTCCAGCTCGATTGTTGAATTAGTTGGTTGTATTTTTTCGATAGGTTCTTCAAGAATGTTGCACAACCACGCTTCTCTGAAATTATCTGGCAGTTCCAGCTGCATCTTTCCACGTTCACCCAGGGTTTCAGCAACCCTTATTACCATTCCACCTTCTTCACCGCCTTTAAAAGCAAGCAGTTTCACGTTTTTCGGCTCGATTTTCAAAAATGGCTTTGTAACCGGTGTCTTTCCCAACGCTGTTATAATGGGCCTGTTTAAAGCTTCTGCTTCCTGTTGAACAGGCATGAGGTCAGCCTCTATATGTGGATAAATTGCGTAGCTAAAGCTGTGAGCACCTTCATCGGCGAAGAAGTGGGGAAATACAGGTGAGCGCAATGGGGTCAATTCCATCACATTTCCACGGCAGGCATGACCGTATTTACCGTTGTTGAGGATACTCACCCCATACCCTCTTTCAGAGAGGTCCATCCAACGATGTGCGGGAACTTCAAAACGGGCTTTTTCAAAGTCTGTATTGTTGTGAGTAGCCCTTTCCACATAACCTGCTGAAAGATCATATCGGGCATAGCGTGAGAGAATATTCACAGGGAACAGAACCTTGAGGAGGCTCCTTCTATGATGCCAATTTACCTGTGTATCCACATCCACCCTCCTCGAACCCTTGAGCAGCGAAATAATCTGAGTTATTTGGCTTTCACCGAGATCGTAGGAGATTTTTACTGCTGAGCGAAGTTTTCCAGATTCGACTTTTTCAACGAAATTCGCCTTTATCCTTTTGGCATATTTCTTGTGATGATAATCAATATCCCAGGCATCCCAATATGCCGGGACATCGTTATATAGCCATAATTGATTGCCTTTTTCAGTAAAAACCTCACGCCCCGCCTCTTTATCGAAGATGGAAAGGGTTCCGTCTTCATCAACCAGAACTCTTAAAAGCTCGTTTTCCAGAGTCGCAGTGGTGCCTTCACTGATTTGATTGCTTTCCCCGTTAACTGGGCTATCCAGTATTTCAAGATTTTCAACACTGAATGGCTCAATCGGGTTTTTCGAGAAATACAACCAGCTTCCATCATATGTCCTTTGAGGTTCAAGAATTTCTCCATTGCTTCTCTTTAAAGCCTTTCCTCCAAGGTCTTTGCTAAAAAGCAATGGTTTTGAATAGCTGCCTGTGTTCATTGCAACCACTATATCTTCTGATGGCTCAATCAAATTCTCAAAGGCTCTTTCCTTAATTTGCTCAAGTTCGCTGCAAACATTTTCAAGCTCTTTTTCCGCATCTTTGTAGACCTCTCCGATAGATGAGCCGGGAAGAATATCGTGAAATTCATTGTGCAACAAGGTTTCCCAGATTCTGTTCAACTTATCCCGGGGGTAGTCCTTATCACCATATGCGAGAGAACAGAGGAGTTCAGCGTCATAGAGAAGGTCTTCGGCTTTCTTATGAAGGCTTTTGGTACGCGACTGGCTTGTAAGTGTCCCGCGATGAAGCTCAAAATACAGTTCGCCGTCCCAGATAGGAAGTTTCTCCTGTTCCGGTATGTTTTTGAAAAACTCTTCGGGTGATTTCATTTCAAGTTTCGGCATGCCAGGGAAGTCCTTCAGAATTTCGTAATTTTCAATCATTTCGTCTGTTGGCCCACCGCCCCCATCTCCATACCCAAAGGTCAAAAGGCTTACGGGATAGTGTCTTTTGTCTTTGTAATTGTTCCAGGTTTCAATGATGTCAAAGGGTTCTATATGGGCGTTGTAATTGCCATTAGGATTGTCAAAGCTGTGATAGATCACTTCTGTTCCATCGATGCCTCGCCAGCGGAAAAGATCTGAAGGCATTTTGTTCTTTTCGTTCCAGCTGAGCTTTATGCTGAAAAAGTATTCAATTCCCGCGCTTTTTAGTATTTGAGGGAGTATCCAGCTAAAACCGAAAACATCTGGCAGCCAACCAACTTTGCTCTTGATTCCAAACTCTTTCATGAAGAACCTCTGCCCCATCAACAACTGGCGTATAAGGGATTCGGCACCAGGGACATTGCAGTCGTTTTCCACCCATGAACCGCCAATGGGAACCCAGTTTCCCTTTTTGACCAATTCCTTGATTTCTTTATACAGAGCCGGGTCACTTTCTTTTATGTCTTTATACATTTGAGCAGAAGATTGAACATAGACAAAGTCATGGTATTTTTTTGCAAGCCTTAGGGAATTTGCGAAAGTTCTTCTGATTTTTCTCTTTGTTTCTTCTATTGGCCAGAGCCAAGCGTAGTCTATATGAGCATGTCCTGAAATAACCAGTTTTCCCGGCGAGGGGATAAGTTCTTTAAGCTCCCTGAGTTTTTCTTTGAGTAAATTAGCTCCTTGTATTATTGAATTGCGTTGTTCTGTGGAAAGGTTGTATTCATTTGAAAGAGGGAATTTTTCAGGATTCCATATCTTTGAGACTTCAGGGTAAAGGTAAGGGTTGTCCCTTGTGGCTTTGAAATAAGCTTCTGAATCTCTGGGAATTTGAATTTTTGAAAAAGCCTCATCGAGCAACTGGGCTAATTTCTCCGTTAGAAGTTTGTTATCTGTATTTTTCAGGACTTCAATGGACATATGGAACAACCTTGTAGCGGAGTCTATTTCTCTATCGATCACCAGCAAGAAGCTGCTTTCAAACATAGGTTCGAAGACGCTTGTGCCGAATAACCCCTTGGGAACTGTTTGAATTGAGATCCGGTGCTTTTTGCCATCCGCAAATTCAGACAGGTCTACATCTTTGTGGTATTCATTTATTTCACCAGAAGCCTTTCCATCTACAAGCACAAGGCTTTCCCCGCCGGCCCAGGTTTTAAAGAGCAACATTTCGCCCTTTTCTATTGCAGGAAGTTCCAGCTCCTTTGTAAACCATACAGGAAAAAAGCCAGGATCCCATTTGAAGCCCGCTTTAATCTCCATTTCACTTTTTTCTGGAGGAACATCTGAAGCTGAACAAGTGTAACTCCAACTACCCAACTCTATTCTTCTCTTTATCCTATACGGGATAATTTCTCCCAAAATTCTGTTGAAGCGTGCGTAAAGCTCTTTTACAGATGGGTACATATCAGACCTCCTCGCTGCTGCTTTTTTTGTTTTTGATAGCCATTATCTCCTCAGGGGTTTCGTATGAAAACTGTCCAAATTTGCCATCGGAAACTTCTCTCAGGAACATAAAAGCACCTCTATCGAGATCTATTTCTCCGCGGGTTCTTAAATAACCTCGTTTTCTTGAAAATATGCTTAGAAAGTCAATGAAGTCAATGTAGCTTTCCCCAAGCCTCTTTTCGAGGGGAGCACCTGTGTATCTGCTTATCAGAAGGTTGAAAACGTTTTTGGCGGCTTCTAATTTGTCCATTCTTTCAAAGGGCAGCGCTCCCACAGCGAGTAATTTGGTTACAATAGAAGGACTGTGAAGCCTTTTGTAGAATATCCCTGGCGTATCCAGAACGGTCAGATTTCTTGCAACCGTAATCCACTGTACACCGCGCGTTACTCCGGGTCTATTTCCCACAGATAGAGATTTCTTGCCCCTCAATCTGTTTATGAAAGTAGATTTTCCAACATTTGGTATACCGACAATCATTATTCTCTTTTCAGCGAATTTGCTCTTTACAAGGGGTATCACCTTTTTCACAAGAAAATCCCTTGCGTTGATCCTTTTCAGGTTTGTCGTGAGGATGAAGTGCCCTTTTTGCTGAAAATACCCGAGCCATTGTTTGGTGATGGCAGGATCTGCAAGGTCTTCTTTGTTAAGGACGAATATAACGGGTTTGTTTTTAAATAGCTGTTCATATTCATATGCCCGGCTGGTAAAAGGAATACGGGCATCCAGTAATTCTACTATTGCATCAACGGTTTTAAGGTGCTTGCTAATTTGGTTTTTTGCCTTTTCAACATGCCCCGGATACCACATGACATTCCCTCCAGAATAACCATAACCAACGTGCTATCTTCATCAATGATACCATTATTCCAAAAATGTGCTTATTAAAAAGTTCACAATTACGGTATAAAATAGTTTTGCAACCTATTTTAGGAGGTTTTTTCATGCTTACTTTAAAAAATATCCGCTATGAAAAGGACAAAAGAGTAATACTTCGAAATATGACCATAGAATTCGAAGATGGAAAAGTATATGCAATGCTTGGAAACAACGGTGTGGGGAAATCCACCCTTGCCGGTATAATAATGGGTCTGGAAAATTATCGGGACCACGGCGGAGAATTGTATTTGAACAATACTCCCCTCAAAGGGCTTGGGGTTTTTGAAAGGGCAAAGCTGGGCATAACTCTTGCCCTTCAGGAGCCTGTTCGCTTTGAAGGGATAACAATTGGTGAATATCTAAATCTTGGCGGTAAATTACGGTTTTCACAAGATGAAATAACGGATGCTCTTAAATTAGTCGGTCTTTCCAGAGAATACCTCGCGAGATATGTTGACACCACACTCAGCGGCGGTGAAAGGAAAAGAGTCGAGCTAGCATCTGTGGTCCTGATTAGACCAAAAATTGTAATCATGGATGAACCGGATTCCGGTATAGACATCATGTCTAACGAGATGATAAAGTCCGTTGTTAAAAGGCTCAGAGATAACGGTAGCACCGTTATAATGATTACCCACCGTGAGGAAATTGCAATGATGGCAGATGAAGCTTATCTAATGTGTGGCGGAAGAATTCTCGCCAGCGGGACCCCACAGGAAATAGTTGCCTTTTACAAAAAGCTATGTGATAGCTGCAACCACATAAACAGACCTGAAGGTATCAAAATCCAGGGTGGTGAAACTGAATGATTGAAAGAAACTACCAGAAAGAGTTTGAAAAAATAGCGGAGTATTACGAGAAATCCGGTGGTGACGCATCGAAATTTCTAAGGCGCGATATTGTTTCGATAATAGTTAGCGGGGATAAAGTTATCGGAAGAAATACAGTAGAAGGAGTCGAACTGAAAGCAAAGAGCATTGAAAATGGTGTTGAGCTCTGGCTTGAGGTCAAAGACGGGGTTCAAATTGATAATCCGATTCACCTTTGTACAGGTTACATGAAACCTGAAGGAACCCAGCTCGTATTAATTCACACGAAACTTGGAAAAGCCGCAAAGGCTAAATTTCTTTCTCACTGTGTATTCCCGAAGGGAAAACGGTTTACCCATCGAATGGTCTCGGATATTGAACTGTCGGAGCTTGCTGAAATGAGCTATGAAGACGTCCATTTTCACAGCGAAGATGGTGGGGTAACAGTCGAGGCAATTTACAATGCACATCTTGACGAAAAGAGCCTTTTCAAGAATACCTTTCATTTGACAAAAACTCGCGTGGGAAGGCTTAAAGTTGAAATGAAGGTGGACCTTGGAAGAGAAGCCGTGGCTGAAATAGAGTCAAAGGTGTATGAAAAAAAAGACGATTACGTTGAGATCACCGAGGAGCTAAATTTGAACGGGGAAAGAGCCTCCGGCATTGCCAGAACAGTTGTGTTTGCTACCGATAGCAGCAAAGCCCATATAGTAAACAGAGCATATGGAAATGCCCCCTACGCTAGGGGGCATATAGAATGCAAAGAAATAATCAAAGGGGGCAACGTGAACGTCGGAACTGTTCCAGAACTCTATGTCAAGGATGAAAAGGCTGAATTAACCCACGAAGCATCCATAGGCCGCATGAATGTAAGACAACTTGAGACACTTATGGCAAAGGGTCTCGGAGAAAATGAAGCAATAGAATTAATAGTCAAAGGTATGTTAAAATAAGTCACTTCTATATTTAGTTTACAACAATTTCATTTGCTTACCTATTGTTTTGCACAGTCTTGTTTTCTTTTTGTGGTCTGGGAAAACGGGGGGCATAATATGTTAATGAAGCACGATCTTGTCATCGCAGGCGCGGGTTATGCTGGGCTGGTTCTTGCTTTGAAATGCCTTTCAGGCGGAATGAAAGTCGCTCTCGTTGATATCAAGGCAGAGGAAGACCTTGGACACGATTGGTCTGATTCTATCGAGAGAGAAGTTTTGCAAAATACAGATATAGGGATTTCAGAAGACGAATTAACCGCAAAGCCCAAAGGTTTGCATATCCTTTCGCCCCTTCACAGCAAGGAATTTTTCATCGATTACGCCTTTGAAATAGTGGATATGAAACTCCTCCATAAAAAACTCCTCAAAAAAGTAAAAAAGAGCGGCGGTGAACTGCATTTCAAAGCAAATGCTGTAAGGCCTTTTCTGGATTCTTCGGGTAGATGCAAAGGCTTGATGTTCAACGAGAACAATGAAACAAGGGAACTAAAAGCAGATTTCGTAGCTGACTGCACCGGTATAAAAGGCGCAATAAAAAGCTTGATGCCCAAAGAATCAGGTTTTAAAGTTGAACTCTCTCCAGCGGATACCTCAAAAGCATATCGAGAAGTAAGGCGCTGGGACGGGAGGAACAAAGAAAACGGCGTAGAAATCCTTCCAGGCTGGCTAAGCTATCATTATGGAGTGAATGGAGGGTATAGCTGGGTTCATCCCGAAACTGACGATAGAATCGATGTTGGAGCCGGTATCCAGCTCGGAAAAGATTACCCTGATCCAGAATATACAGTTCCTGAAAGATGCAATAGCCTGAATTTGGGTGAAAAGCTGAGAGGAGGAGGGGGCATTATTCCCGTTTCTTCTTCTTATCCGGTTTTGTATTCCCATGGTGTAATTGTTGTTGGAGATAGTGCCTTTCAAGCCATTCCTACCTCCGGATGTGGTGCGGGAAATGCCATGAGAGCTGCTTTGATTGCTGGAGATGCTCTTTTGAGATCGAGGCTTAACCCGGATGAAAGGGGTTCTCTATACGAAAGAAATTACTTTATACAAAAAGGAGCGGATCTCGCATATTATGATGTCTTGAGAAGGAGGATGCAGTCCTTTGCACCTGAAACACTTGATTGGCTCATGAAAAAAGGCATTCTCGGATCAAAGGAACTCTATGCCTCAATACACGGTCTTTATCAGAGCACACCAGCTTTTTCAGCACTGCTGAAAATGGCTTATGGGATTACACGCATTGATGTTTTGCTCAAATTGAAAAGGGCTCTGGTTGTAGGCGAAAAGCTTCGAGAGCATCTTGAGAACATCCCTTACCGAGCTAAATCCGGCGAAACATGGCTTCAGCAGTACTTTGACTTGCTCTCCGAAACATATCACTTCGGTTGATCCCCCAGAGCCTTCCTGAGAATGTTGAGTGCATGAAGAGTCGCCTTTAACCTTATCCAGTTGCGGTCTCCGTGCAACAATAGCTTTTCAGCTTTTGCAATGCCTTTAAACCATAGCCCGATATACACTAATCCCACAGGCTTTTCCTCAGTCCCGCCTTCCGGGCCTGCTATGCCAGAAATTGACAGCCCGATATCCGATTGGGAATTTACTGCTACGCCCTTTGCCATTTCAATAACGCTTTCAGAGCTTACAGCGCCTGAGGTTTTCAAGGTTTCATGAGATACCCCAAGCAGCCTTTCCTTTGCTTCGTTACTATAGGCTATTACTCCTTCTTTAAAGACCTTTGAGGCGCCAGGCACATTTATTATCTTTGCAGCCACCAGACCGCCTGTGCACGATTCAGCGGTGGCAATCGATAGCCCGGCTTCTTTCAGCAATTCGACAACAACTTCCTCCATAGTTGTATCACCCTCAGCATAAATGTACTCTCCGAGCCTTTTTCTTATTTCATTTTCAACGGGAACAATGAGTTTTTCAGCTTCTAATGTGTTTTTTGCCCTGGCTGTGATTCTTATAGTTACTTCCCCTTTTAAGGCGTATGGAGCAACTGTTGGGTTTTCGTATTTCTCAAAGAAATCCCTCAAAATACTGGCAAGATCGCTTTCGCGAACACCAAAAATCCTTAGTACCTTTGATAAAAGAATTTCATCGCTACGCTCTTTAAGATATGGTTCAAGGTATTTTTCAAACATTTCTTTCATCTCTCTTGGCGGTCCGGGCAGCAGCACAACAGTTTTTTTTGCCTTTTCGATTATGCAGCCAGATGCTGTTCCCAGGTCATTTGGCAGAACAATCGCACCTTTGGGAACATAGGCTTGCTTCTCATTTGGCTTTGAAGGAATAGCTTCGCCTGTTCTCTTCTTTATTCGTTCCAGCGATTCTTCGTCCAGTTCAAGTTCAAGCCCGAATAATTTTGCCACGGTTTCCTTTGTTAAATCATCCTGTGTCGGTCCAAGACCGCCTGTGACAATTACGAGTTCTGAACGTTTAAGGGATTCATTCAGTACTTCCATGAGCCTTCTGGCGTTATCGCCGACGGTGGTCTGACGGTAAACAAAATACCCCAATTCCGCCAGTCTTTTTGATAGATAGCAGGCATTGGTGTTAACTGTATTTCCAAGAAGAAGCTCAGTCCCCACAGAAATTATTTCTGCTTTCATGCTTCATCTCCTTCCTTTAATATGGTATGATTTGGTTAGTTTACCTAACAAAGGTGATGCTATTGAAAGACAGGCTTCCGCTTCTCACAGCTGCCCTATTGAGGTTCACTGCCGTGTTGAGTTTTGGCATGCTCCTACAGCTCAGGCTCAGAGAGCTGGGGATTTCGATTGTTGTTATAAGTGCCCTTGCAACAGTCAGGGGTGCTTTCAACACTCTGGGCTCGCCAATATGGGGTGCTATATCTGACAAAACAAGCAACAGGAAATTATTGCTCGCGGTTACTCTGCTTATTCCGGGAATTCTTTATTTTTTATATGCTTTCGCACAACTGCCCCATCAATTCATATTCCTTGGCGCTGTTATTGCCTTTTTTGGTTCTGCCTTTCAGCCCATAACCATGTCCCTTAGCGCTGAGCTTGCAGAAGATGGGAGCGTGTCATCAACCTCAAAGGAGATTTCCCTGTTGAATGCCGCAAGCTCTCTTGGAATGTTTTTGGGCAGACTGCTTCTTTCCGTTCTTATGCTGTGGTTCTCTGTCAGATCTGGCATTTTTCTCTTTTCAATTATAGCGCTGGCAGTTGTATTGCCGGTATTTTTCATAAAAGGAATTAACAGGAAATTATCCCATAAACAAAGGGAAAAGCGGAACATAGTTACAGCCTTTTTTCCGATTGTTTTAGATCCCTCTCCCATGTTTAAAAACGGACTCTGGGCTGTATATGTTGGAAGTTTTATGCGTCAATTTGGCATTTCTGGGTCAACTTCTTTGATAGCGGTTTATTTAACGGAAGAAATGGGCCTTTCGAAATCCCTTGCCGTTGTTCTGACTGCTATAAATCCTCTTATTCAAATATTTTCTCATATCTATTTCGGAAAACTTATTGGAAGGATAAAAGCCAAGAGCAGCACGGTTTTCGGAATGTTATTGACATCATTGACAACGCTGCTCTTCGCGCTGGGAAGCAGCTGGATAACAGTTGCCGTTGCCTATTTCTCATTGGGAATAGCCTTTGGTGCTTTTATAAATGGCGCGTCTACTTTTGTGGTTACCCATTCACCGGGTGAAAGAAGAGCTGAACTTCTTGGTGTGCTGCGTTCTTCGAGATCCCTTGGCCAGATGCTGGGGCCACTGTTAGCCGGCATTATCGCTTCCTATTCCTATGTTCATATGTTCTCCATTATGGGAATTGCCATAATGCTTAGTGGATTTCTTGTGATGGTTTTCTGCAAAGAGTGATCAAGTTTTTTCTTCTCTTGAATAGGGAACCCCGAGAGCTGCTGGAGCACCTACTTTCAGTTTTATCTTTTCAGTGGAAGTAAAGAACAGAACAGCCACCGTGAGTATGTAGGGAAACATCATTAATATATGTGATGAAATCGTTGTTCCAGCAGCCTGCATTCTCAATCCCAGAGCGGTTACCCCACCAAAGAGATACGCACCAAACATGGCTTTGACTGGATCCCATGTCGCAAAGAGCACAAGGGCGATCCCGATCCATCCCCTTCCTGCTGTCATATTCTCGATCCACATAGAGGTATAGGCAAGAGAAAGATATGCGCCGCCCAGAGCAGTTATTGCACCCCCGAGCATGGTGTAAAGATACCTTATCATGAAAACGTTTATCCCCCGCGCATCAGCAGCTTCTGGCGATTCGCCAACAGCTCTCAGTATCATACCCGGTTTTGTTCTGTATATGTAGAACCACATCAGAGGAACGAGAAGATAGCTCAAATATACCAGGACATCATGCGAAAACAACACAGGACCTATAAAAGGAATTTTAGAAAGAAAAGGGATTTCAAGTGTTTTGAACTGTTCCGCAACCACTCCTATATATCCTTTTCCCCACAACCCGCTTATACCCGTTCCAAGCATGGTTATAGCAAGGCCGCTCACAACCTGGTTAATCCTCAAAGTGACGGTGAAGAAGGCGTGGACCAGGCCAAGCACAGCCCCTGCGATCATCGCTGCAATAACAGCAAGGAATAAATTTCCGGTGCTGTATGAAACAGCAAAGCCGCTTATCGCACCAACAAGCATTAACCCTTCAAGACCCAGGTTCATTACACCAGACCTTTCAGTGAAGATATCCCCAAGTACAGCGAAAAGCAGCGGAGTTCCAGCGCGCACAGTGGCTTGAAGCGTTGTGGTGATTAAAGAGGAATCTATGTTCATTCTTCCACCGCCCTTTCTTTCACAAAGCTTATTCTGTAATTGAAAATGGCTTCTCCGCCAAGAAGGGAGAAAAGAACAAGTCCCTGGAATATGTATATAAGTGCCAGGGGTAAGCGATAGAACATCTGGAGTTGTTCGTTGCCGACAAGCAAACCCCCGAAGAGAAAAGATACAAGTAATATAGCTACTGGATTCAGCTTTGCCAGCCAAGCGATGATTATGGCTGTATAGCCATATCCTGGAGAGAATCCATGCTGTAAACGATGCTGGATGCCCATCATTTGGACGGCACCGCCCATACCTGCAATGGCACCGCTCACCAGTAGAGCGACAATTGTATAAAATCCAATGTTAATTCCTGCATATTTTGCGGCCTTTTGGTTATCCCCTGCAATAGATGAGTTGAATCCCCAGCTCGTCCGGCTGTAAACGTATTGAAGGATTACTGCAAGGATTATTACCATTATGATCCCTATATGCACCTCGCCGTTGAACATTGTGGGAAGCTGCGCGGATTCAGGATATTCAGCTGTTAACGGGAAATTATACCCCTTAGGGTCTTTCCATGGCCCATAAACGAGATAGTCCACCCAAAAAATAGCCACATAATTCAGCATCAAGGTTACGACTATTTCGTCGGTTTTGGCAAAGGCCTTCATGAAGGCGGGTATTGCTGCCCATAGCGCACCAACGGCAGCTCCCATTAAAAGAACCAGAGTAATCATTATGAACTTATTTTCTATGCCATTGAAAAGAAAGAGAGCACCCCAGGTTGCGGCAAAAGCCCCCATGTAAAGTTGCCCCTCGCCGCCGATATTCCATATTTTCATCCTGTAAGCAAAAGATAAACCAAGACCTACAAAGGCAAGGGGAACCATTTTCAGAAGCGTCTGGTAAATACCGTAAATATTTCCAAAGGGCCAGGAAAACATTTCCCGGTATGCCGATAGGGTTTCAGAGAAGGCTTCACCCCATCCCATGCCACTTCGTTGAAAAAATATCAAAAGGATTATTCCCATAACGAAGAGGGAGAATATTATCGATGCAGCTGGTACAAGGATATTCATGTAAAAGGGAGTACCTTCGCGTTTTTCTATTTTTATTTTCACTGCAAATCACCTGCCTTGCTGCCACCCATCATAAGGCCTATTTCTTCGATATGTGCGGGATCAGGCGGAGCGTATCCCACAATTTTGCCTTCATAGATTACTGCAACACGATCAGAAAGCCTGAAAATCTCGTATAGCTCCCCGGCCAGCAATAAAATAGCGGCACCCTTTCTCTTTTGTTCAAGCAAGGTTCTGTAAACAAACTCCATGGCGCCAATATCAAGGCCACGTGTGGGATGTGAAGCGATTATTAAGGAAGGTGTTCTGGATAGCTCCCTTGCAAGAACCACCTTTTGAATATTTCCCCCCGAAAGGAGCTTGACGGGTGTTCTATGTGAGGGGGTCATTATGGAATAATCTTTAATAAGTTCGCTCGCTTTTTCGCTTATTTTTTTTCTATCAATGAAGAAATGTGTTGAATTGACAAGGCGGGTGATCGTGTTCTTTAGAAAGAGATTCGTCGAGACAGGAAGGTTTGGACAGGTTGCAGTTCCTTTTCTGTCTTCCGGGATGTAAGCAATGCCTTCCTTAATTCTGCCGGAAATGCTTGCGTTTGTAATGTCTCTTCCCTTTAGGAAAATCTTTCCATCTTCCGCTTTCCTCAGACCATATATGGCTTCTGCGAGCTCCCGCTGGCCGTTTCCAGCAACACCGGCTATTCCAAGTACTTCTCCTGCTCTTACTTCCAGACTCAGGTTGTTGACTGAAAGGAGTCCCTTATCATTTTTCACTTTCAGGTTTTCTATCTCAAGGATCTTTTTTCCAATTTCAACATCCGGCTTTTGAATATCAAGGATGACATCTCTGCCCACCATCATACGGGCAAGGTCGTTTTTCGTAATCTCTGCGGTATTAGCTGTCCCGACTACTTTTCCAGCGCGTAATACTGTTACCCTATCGCTTACTTCCATTACTTCATCAAGCTTGTGGCTTATAAAAATAACAGATGCGCCATCATCTACCATTTTTTTTACTGCCTTAAAAAGCGATTCGGCTTCCTGGGGTGTTAATACGGCTGTAGGCTCGTCGAGAATCAAAATTTTCGCGCCTTTGTATAGCAGTTTCAGTATTTCAATGCGCTGCTTCTCCCCTACGGATAGTGTCCAGACCTTAGCCCTTGGATTAACTGGCAATCCATAGCGCATGCCGAGCTCCTCTATACGTGATTCTACGTTCCTGGTGTTTGGAATAAAACCGAGTTCTTTTAAGCCAAGAACGATATTTTCCGCTGTTGTGAATGAAGGTACAAGAGTGAAGTGCTGCTGCACCATTCCTACGCCATGCCTAAGCGCATCATGGGGGGAGGCGATATGAACGTTTTTCCCATTGATTTTTATTTCCCCGCTGTCAGCTCTGTATATGCCAAAGAGAATGTTCATAAGTGTTGTTTTCCCTGCACCATTCTCACCCAGCAGGGCAAGAACCTCACCCTCTTTCAACTCGATGCTCACATTATCATTTGCTTTCACTCCGGCAAAGTGCTTGGAAATATGCCTCATCTCAAGAACGCTATTGCGCTCACCATTCACAATATCACCCTTTCTCAGGCAAATGGGTATGTAAATATCGAATCAATAAACGAAAGGGCCTCCCGGCCCTTTCAATTATTATTACTGCCCAGATTATTTTGGAATCACACCTACCACGTTATCCACGAACCAGTCCATGCCTAAAAGTTCGCCATCAGAGAGAACATCACCGGCAGGGACTCTCAGGTTTCCATCCTGGTCGTATAGCGGTCCGCTGAAGGGATGGAACTTGCCTTCGATGATGGCTTCCTTGAAAACGGAGACAAGCTTTTTGACGGTATCGGGAACGAGATCGCTGATATGTATATCCACAACTCCATCAGCCATGCCGCCCCAGTACTGTTCGTTCTTCCATGTGCCATTCATTACATCTCTTATTACCTTTTCATAATAAGGGCCCCAATTCCATATTGGCGCACCAAGATAGGCCTTGGGAGCGAATTCACCCATATCGCTATTATATCCAACAGAGTAAGCGCCATACTGCTGGGCTGCCTGCTGGGGGGCAGGGGAATCCTGATGCTGTGCAATTACGTCTGCTCCCATATCAAGCAGGGAAATCGCTGCTTCTTTTTCCATAGCGGGGTCATACCAGGTGTTTGACCAGATAACGTGAACCTTTGCTTGAGGATTTACATATTTGACACCAAGGGCAAAGGCGTTAATTCCCCTTATGACCTCAGGAATTGGATGAGCTGCCACGTATCCTATGATGTTGCTTTTGGTCATTATACCTGCTATAAGCCCGGAAAGAAATCGCGGTTCATACATCCGCCCGAAATATGTGCCCGCGTTTTCGGCTGTTTTGTAACCGGAACAATGCATGAAGATAGTCTTTGGATACTTTTTGGCCACATTTATAACTGGATCCATATAACCAAAGCTTGTGGCGAAAATTAAATCGTAGCCTCGTTGAGCATAATTTCTCAGTACACTTTCGGATTCTGCACCTTCCGGAACGCTTTCAATGTAGTTTGTTACAATATCACTTCCAAAGACTTTCTCTACATATTGCCTTCCAAGATCGTGGGCATAAGTCCAGCCAGCATCGCCAACAGGTCCTACATAAATAAAAGCGACTTTCAACGCTCTTGCGGTAACGAAAGAAGTGACCAGCATGATCAAGAGCAACAGGATCACATGTCTCTTCATCGTTAAACCCCCCTCTGTGTATTGGTGTCGAACATTTGGATTATACATTTTTTGGGCTTCGTTAACCAAATAACCCTTTACTTACATTTCTATACCTTTTGTAAAATTGTGCTTCGGATTTAATATGCACTGTTTTGTGTATACTATAATAGAAAAAGCTATGAAAGCTTCATCTGTATAGCATAATGTCTTTTTAAGTCCACTTTCATTGGACAAAGGAAGGGAAGGATTTGCTATGGAAGATAGAGATATGAAGTTCGATACCCTTGCAATCCATGCTGCAGAACAGCACGACCAGAACCAGTCGCTGAACAGTCCGATATATATGACTTCCACTTTTACCTTTACAGATTTGCAACAGGCAGACGACACTTTTAGTTTCAAAAGAAGGGCATACGTTTACACACGCGGGGGAAATCCCACCATAAACCTGTTTGAGCAAAGAATGGCCGCACTCGAAGGCGGTGCAGATGGGGTGGCGTTTGCTTCTGGTATGGCTGCGATAACATCCGTTATCATGTCTTTTGCGAAAAGTGGTGATGAAATCATTGCGCATAGAAACCTTTATGGTTCTGCTTTTGGCACGTTGAAGCATTTGTTGCCCGATTACGGCGTCAGAACGAAATTCGTGAACATGACTGTCCCCGAGGAGCTAAAAGAAGCTATCACAGAAAACAGCAAAGTCTTTTACCTTGAAACTCCAACAAATCCCTCCATGGAGATTATAGACCTTGAAACCGTCGTGAAAATAGCATCAAAAGCAGGGATTAAAGTTGTTGTAGATAATACCTTTGCATCACCCTATCTGCAAAGGCCACTTGAGTACGGGGTGGATGTTGTGGTGCACAGCGCTACCAAGTACATTTCCGGTCACGGCGATGCGGTTGGCGGAGTCGCTGTGTCAAAAGACCAGGATTACATAAATAAGCTTAAATTCGGTTACATGTGCGAGCTCGGAGGGGTTATGAGCCCCTTCAACGCGTGGCTCCTGTTGAGGGGGTTGAAGACGCTTCCACTAAGAATGGAAAGGCACGCGAGTAATGCAAGAAAGATAGCACATTTTCTCGTAAAGCACCCCCTTGTTGAAAGGGTTATGTATCCGGGACTGGAAAGCCACCCCGGCCACGAGATTGCCAGAAAACAGATGAAGGATTTTGGAGGCATAGTCAGTTTTGATCTTAAAGGAAACCTCGAAAGGGCAAAAAGCTTTGTTGAAAACCTTAAGCTCCTGAAACTCGCTGTTAGCCTTGGTGATGCGGAGACACTCGTGGAAATTCCTGCACTTATGACCCACCGCGACTACCTCGAAGAGGAATTGATAAAATTTGGGTTTTTGAAGAAGACCATAAGGATATCAGCCGGCCTGGAACATCCCGATGATATCATAGCTGATATAAAACAGGCTCTTGAGAAGGTGAGTTGAGTTGAAAGCCCTTTACTACAACAATTACCTTGAATTGATAGATGTACCGGAACCGGCATTGGATAAAGGAGAAGCGTTGATAAAAATCCTTTATGCCGGCATTTGCAATACCGATTTAGAAATCCTTAAGGGATACATGGGGTTTAAGGGAATACCGGGACATGAATTTGTAGGTGAAGTTGTCAAAGCCCCTGCCAATGAAGCGCTTGTTGGGAAACGCGTGGTGGGTGAAATAAACATCGCCTGCGGCCGTTGCGATATGTGCCTGGCGGGCAAAAGAAAGCATTGCCGAAACATAAGAACACTGGGAATAAACAACTACAACGGTGTTTTTGCTGAATATGCAAAGCTTCCCATTGAAAACCTGCATCTTATTCCGGACGAAATCCCCGACACAGCTGCAACCCTTGTTGAACCTCTTGCTGCTGCATTTCAAGTGCTGGAGCAAGCTCATATAAAGCCCACTGATAGTGTTTGTGTCATAGGGGATGGTAAACTCGGGCTGTTGATCAGCATTGTTCTTGAGTATAAAGGGATTCGGCACATTCTGATAGGGAAACACCCCGAAAGGGCAAAAGAGATAATCCCTGAAGTCCAAACACACCTACCTTTTGAACTGAAAGGATTAGAAAATTCTTTTGACGTTGTAATTGAAGCGACGGGAAATGCAAAGGGCTTCACCTCAGCTATTGAATTTACCAAGCCCATGGGAACGCTTGTGCTCAAAAGCACCTTCGCAGCTGGGGAAAGCTTGAACCTATCCCCTGTGGTGGTAAAAGAACTTAACATCACAGGTTCCCGCTGTGGCCCCTTTGAACCGGCTATTAAATTTTTGACAGAGCACCATGAAAGGCTCAATAAGATGATAAGCGGTATTTTCCCGCTCAATGAATACCAGAAAGCCTTTGATACTGCCAAAGGGTCGTTGAAGGTATTGCTGAGGGTGGGCTGACTTTTTCAGTTAAAAAAGTACATTATAGGTGATTTTATATAACCCTTGTGGGTAGTTAAGATCGGCTATTTTGGTTAATTCTCCAGATTCCATATTGTAGCTGTAAAAGCCATTGCCGAAGTTAGAGACAAAATACAGAATGCTTTCCTCCGCAACAATACCGGTAACATGTGCCGGGAAACCATCATCTATTAACACCGGATCGGTAGAAGCGCTGAATTTATAAATCGCGTTTCCAGCAGAGGTGTATATATAGTAAGAATCTTCGTGCTTGGCGAAAACTCCCAGCCATCCAAAATCAAAAGATTTGAATATTTCTGCTGTTCCATCTGAAATATTAACTTTGATCACATTATTGTAGCCATCCTCAGATAACAGGAACGTGTTATTGTCCAGGAATATTCCATAAGCACTTTGAAGAATAACTGGATTGCCACTAAATTCGATGGTTTTAATGAAATTTCCATCATAATCATAAAAGTCTATATCATCTGTGTCGTTGTGCACGGATGCTATTATCCCAAATCCAGCGTAGATATACCCCCCTGTCAATGAATCATACGTTCTTAGAAGAAGGAATTTCCCGGATGAATAGTCATAAATTTCATTCAATGTAAAGAGGAGTTTTGCTTCGTTGTCAACGCAAAAAGAGTGAGCTTTAATTCCTGTTGTAAAGGAGCCTTCATTGGAGATTTCAATAATTGTGCTGTTAGCTAATGTCAAAAAACTTTCAACCGTTTTAGATGACGTATCTGTAGGGGAGCAAGAAGCTGAATGTTCCGCAAGGATAAACGTAGTTGATAATAGGATAAATATCATAAAGAAAATTCTGCTCTTTTTCATCGTATCACCCCCGATGATGAATTCATAAAAGATGATTTTGTATATAGGTAAGAGTTTAAGAAGAAACTTGAATTTGGCAAAGCATTATAGCACCAATCGCGTGAAAATCAAACATTTTTCTATTCCATGATCAAAAAAACGTTAGAAGTTTTCTAAAAATATTCAAAACCTAATTGAATTCATGGCTTTTAATTAATACTTAAAAAAGTTCGCTTTGCGAACCTTGACAGTGCCTGTTCGAAAATGTATCATCTTTTTAGTAGCCATTTAGGGGGATGTATATGCTGAAAAGATTTATTGCTTATTACAAGCCTCATCTGTTTCTCTTCTCGATTGATATGGTATGTGCTTTTTTGATTGCCGGAATAGATCTGTTTTTTCCGAGTATCACCAAAAAAGCGCTGGACCAATATATTCCGCAACGTGATTTCAACGGGCTTATTACGGTATCCATTGTTCTGGGAATTCTCTTTCTTTTCAGGGCATTTTTTACTTATGTAGTTAATTATTGGGGGCATATTGTAGGTGTGAGAATGGAATATAACATGCGGAAGGACGTTTTCTCTCACATCCAGACACTATCTTTTAGTTTCTTCGACAAAGTGCGAACGGGGAAGATAATGTCGAGGATTATAAACGATTTGAGGGATATCACTGAACTGGCTCACCATGGACCAGAAGACCTTTTCATCTCTCTTATAACTCTTGTCGGAGCCTTTATCATTCTCATGAGAACTGATTGGAGGCTCACTTTGATGATTTTCACTTATATTCCTTTCCTTGTGTGGTTTGGGATAAAGAAAAGGCAAAAGATGTCGCGGGCTTTCATGACTGAAAGAAGGCGAATTGCCGACGTCAATGCCCAGTTGGAAAACAGCATTTCCGGAATACGACTTGCAAAATCCTTTACGAATGAGGATTTTGAAAGGGAAAAATTTGACGAAGGGAACAAAAGATTTGTAGAGTCAAGGAAACGTGCTCTAAAAGCCATGGCTGAAATGTTCACAGGAGTTGACCTTCTTTCGAACATGCTCAAACTCACGGTGCTTTTGATTGGCGGTTACCTTACCTTAAAAAGAATTATCACACCCGGTTCATTGGTTGCGTACTTCTTATACGTAGAGCTGTTCTTGCAGCCAATACGAAGGCTTATGATGCTCGCACAACAATATGAGGCAGGAATGGCTGGGTTCAAAAGGTTTATTGAGATAATGGATACGAAACCCGATATTGTTGACAGGGAAGGCGCAATTGAGCTGGGAAGAGTAAGAGGGGATATTGAGATAAAGAATGTTTCGTTCTCTTATGATGGCGGCGAAAAGGTTTTAAGAAATATAAGTCTGAAAATCCCAGCTGGAAAGACCGTTGCCCTTGTGGGTCCTTCTGGTGGTGGCAAGACCACTTTATGCCATCTCATACCGAGATTTTATGAAATATCTGAAGGAGAGATTTTGATAGATGGGATAAACATAAAGGATGTAACATTGAAATCTTTAAGAAGGAATATAGGGATTGTTCAACAGGATGTTTTCCTCTTTGCTGGAACTATAAGGGATAACATCGCATATGGTAAAGGCAACGCAACCGAGGAAGAAATAGTAGAAGCGGCGAAGCGCGCAAATATACACGATTTTATTATGACACTCGAAGATGGATACGATACGTATGTTGGCGAGAGAGGAGTCAGGCTTTCCGGCGGGCAAAAGCAGAGAGTTTCAATAGCAAGGGTTTTCCTGAAAAATCCACCTATATTAATTCTCGATGAAGCAACTTCAGCGCTGGATAATGAGACCGAATTAAAAATTCAGCAATCTCTTGAAGAGCTTTCAAAAGGAAGAACCTCGCTCGTCATAGCCCACAGGCTTTCCACAATTAAGCATGCCGATGAGATTATCGTTATAACCAAAGATGGGATAATAGAACGTGGTTCCCATGAAGAATTATTGAAGTCGAAAGGTCATTATTACAGGCTTTATAAATCACAATTCAGAGGATATATCCCTGATTCTTTCGATGAAGAGCAAGCTGGCAACCTCGTCTGATTAAAGCTTTATGTCTGTCCTGCTAAAAATCAAGCCTCCCGCAAGCAGGAAAACGCCTGAAATGAGTATTATTATCAAAGAATTGCCGAGCATGATCTGATTGTTCTTTATGGTGTCTATAAGGGGAATATAACGGAAAATGCTGATTATAGACATCCATTCAAGGTTTTCGAAGCTTCTGCCCAGAGAATCCCCGAAGTACATAAAGATAATGAGCCCGATAGAAATAGAAGTGTTAAGGGAGCTTTTCTGCACAATCACCGATATCATCGTGGCAAGCGCCGCAAAGAATACCTGGACTGTAAGAGCATAGAGTCCAAAAGCATAGAGGATTCTTACGCTGTATTCCTGGGTTACAAAGGCATCGAATAACCTGATCTCAAAAAACGTGAATGTCCCGGCGAGTATTAAAATAAAGCTAAACATCACAGAGAGCTTTGAAAGAAAAACAGTCAATCGCGAACAGGGTTTGACAAGGAGATATTCAATAGTTTTTTGCTCGAATTCCTTTGAAAACATTGAACCAGCAAGCATGGACGAGAATACAGCTGATAGGATGTACACAAAGCTCATGCCTTCAGACCCGAACAACCCTTCAGGCTTTGTCAGCAATTCTGGCTCAAAGCTGAATATCTGCAAAAGCAATTTTGGCATTTTTTCTATGAATTTAAGCATTGCTTCTGATTGCTGAAGGATTTGATCTGTGAGGGGTATATACATCAAAGCAAAGGCTACAAAAATCGTTGTCCAGATTATAAATGAGCGAAGATTCCACTTAAATTCCTTTCTGTATATGTTGGCAAAGCTCATTTTTCAACCCCCTCAGCGTAAAATTCCATAAAGGATTCCTCTAAAGAGGGATTTCTTATCAGCAGGTCGTCGAATTCAAGATTTACCAGTTCATTCAGAAAGCTTCTTAGCTCCGTTCGATTTATGGAGAAGGTGAATTCTCTTCCATTATGATTGACTAGTTCATACCCGCTCAATTTTTCGGGCTTTTTAAGTCCGTATAGTGTTACCAGCTTTCTCGTATATTTGCGTATATCTTTCATTGCAAGCTCTTTGATTAAGTTCCCTTCTTTTATTACCCCAACCCTCTGGCAAAGGCGTTCAACCTCTGTCAGAACATGAGAAGAAAACAATATTATTGTCCCCTTTTCACGTTCCTTTTCAAGCAGCTCATACAGTTTGCTTTGAAGCAAAGGATCAAGCCCATTGGTGGGTTCGTCCATGATGAGGAATTTGGGCTTGTGAACAAGCGCCTGGAGAATTCCAACCTTTTTCTTGTTTCCCTGCGAAAGCTCTTTGAACTTCTTTTCAACATCAATGTTTAAGAACTCTACCAATTCTTTTTCATAATCGCTTTCGATTTGGGGATAAAAGTTTCGGTTAAATTTCAAAAACTCCTTTATCCTCATTTCCGGGTAGAAGTTAACCTCGCCAGGCAGATATCCTATTTTGTTTTTTACATGATTTAGCTCTTTCGGAATATCATGCTCACCAATTTTTACAGTGCCGGAGTCTTTGTAAAGCAACCCCAAAATAATGCGAATAGTGGTGGTTTTTCCAGCACCGTTAGGCCCGATAAGCCCGTAAATCTCCCCGGGCTTGATTGTGAAGCTGACGTCTTCCACTCCCCTATGCTTCCCATAATACTTTTTCAAGTGCTCAGCAACAAGCATTTGTCTTCCCCCTTTATAGATTCATTTTATCATTAATTGAAAGCACAGGGGAAATTTCATCTCGAGAATCCTCTTTGGATGCAAAATAAAAATCAAAATAGCGAAAATGCCAATCACTAAAAAAAGTCTAAAAACTTAGCACTTTATTCTGTACACAGTTTTTAAATTTCTATTTTTATTTGGTTCAAAAGGATAGAATTGCTAATGCAAAGAGTGGGGGGATTCCTATGGTGGTGAAAAGGTTTCTCGTAATGCTAATGGGCTTGCTTATCGCAGTTACAGCATTTTGCGAAATATCAATACTTGCGCCGGATTTTGACCTTGGACCCCTCAACATTGAAAATCCGGCGACTTTTAACAATCAGGAGTTCTGGTTTGAAGTATTGAGAGACAGTCCTGTAACCATTATGGCTGACTACGAAATCTACATAATCTTGACTTCAGGCGATGTGCTCATACCCGATAAATTTCTCGATCTATTCCTTACACATATTTTTCACTATGAAAACGGTTCATACGTTAATGAAAATATCACTCCGTGGCACCAATTTCCTGACGACGGCTCCTTTTACGTAAACGCACCTTACACCCATGAAAAATTCTGGCTAAAGCTCTTTTTCCCTTATGACTATCAAGCCAATTTTGATGACGACTGGTGCATCAGGTTCAAATCGGCAGAGTATAGGGTGGAAATCGTAATCACTATAATTCCAGAACCACCAGGCGGAGGAGGAGATGGACATGTAACATATACTCCAGGGGGTTGGGGAGCTCCTCCACATGGGAACAATCCCGGTGCATATTTACACGCCAACTTCAGCACCGCTTTCCCGGAAGGGTTGACCATAGGTGTTGAAGGAGTGGGACGCTACGTGAGATTTACCAGCGCTCAAGCAATTACGGATTATCTGCCAGCAGGTGGCACTCCAGCTACGATTAGCACTTTCTATGTTAACCCTGCAACAACGGATCTGAGCAATGAGTTAGTTACCCAGATGGTTGCTCTGGCACTGAACATTGGGTTCGATTTGTACGATCCTGATTTCGCTCCAGCAACATCAAATCTTGCAGGGCTCGTTCTTGGCTATCCGCTAAGTGTACCACCTTCTGAAAGATATATGGAAGGCATGACTGTAGCGGAAATAATGGCGCTCGCAAATCAGATTCTGGCAGGTGAATCAACAGCTTACACCCCCTCGCAGGTAACAGATGTAATTACCATTATCAATGAAAACTTTGACAACGGAACAACTGACAACGGCTATCTTCATTGATTTTTGATCTGTGAAGTTATCTTTTGATATAGCTCTCCTTCGGGAGAGCGCTTTTCATTATTGCAAAAAATATCCGTTGATTTTCATCATATTTGTGTTATATTGTATTTTGAACAGCGGAGGTGATATGGTGGAAGGCGACACTTGCCCGTATTATAGTATGTGCCCTGTTGCGAGAGCTTATGAACGCGGGGTTATCGATTCTGAGTGGGCAAATATGTATTGCAGTTCAAACTGGAAGGATTGTTCGAGGTTTCAACTTGAAGACCCGCTTTCTTACGAATTCGAAGGAGTTCTTCCAGATGGAAGCATAGATGAAGATTTAGAAAATGAATATTAAAAAGGTGAGAGAAGCTCTCACCTTTATTTTATATAATAGGATAAGTTAGCTTTCTCATCTATAACGGGAACTATGAGCTCCTTATTGGTAGTGAGAATTATTGTCACTCCCGGTCCGTGCCCGGTGATAATGCAGTCCCCATGTACTACAACCCCGATGGTTATAGCCCCTTCCATATATCCACCCAGTCCAAATGAGTTATTGTGATTTTCAATAGCTACGAAATCCCCAATACAGAGTTTATCCAATCCTAATTTTCCAATCAGTACTTTGTCGTTTGTTATAATGTCGTAATCGCCACCTGCAGGGTTTCCAGAACCTACTCCCGAGCCCATAAGGTATCCTGGAACAACAGCTTTTACAGGGAAATACAGCTTTTTATCTTTTTCCTCTACTGGTATTTTTTCAAAAAGTGCCGGGTCGATATTATACGTGCGAATCCCGGGATGATCCTCAAGAACCAAACCGTTTCCCCAACCTTTCACCTGAATTTTGTCTCCTATTGCAAGCTTTTCTTTGACATCCTGGCTGAAATGAATTAGAACGTGATTGATTCCACCGTGTTTTCCTATTACATATCCCTTTGCATCTTTAGCCTTTCCAGTTAAGACTATTGCTTCGTTGCCAATGCAGGAGTATTTTAAATAGGCGGCGTTCATCGCGTCATTGGGGTTTTTCGTTGAAACGTCCGGTTCTACATGGTCTCCGGCCATTTTATAAGCGCTGTCTCCGAGAGTGAAATTGTAGGTTATGCCTCCGGTTCCCGGGAAGAGCCATGGCGTACCATCAATTGCCAATCTGAAAGGAGCCCTGGTAACTGGATGCGCCACTTCTCCAGATACAGAAATTTTCACCACCCTGTCCTTATTGGTTCTCATGCAATCCCTCCCATATATATCATTATTGATCAAAATCTCTTTCTGATATCTTCAAGGTTTTTCTTTGCTTCCGGGACCTGATCGAAGAATTCAGAAAGCATTTGACAGGGAAATTCGGAACAATATGCGCAGTTCTTTACTCTTTTCCCCCGAGCGCATTTACGAATTGAACATTCATAGCAGTGAGAAAACAACACATTTCCTTCACTCAAACAACCTTCACAATTGATATCCTCAGGCTTAATATCGGCGTTGAACATCTCAGACCATTCTTTTGCGGTTTCTTTTCTTTTGGCATCATCATTGTTTATTGTGGCTATATATGCGGGACATTCAATGCAATTGATTCCACAGCAAGCTATCATTTATCTCCTCCCCCTTTATAATTAGTGAAACAGAACAATCATTACCAGTATACAACCAGCGTCCCAGGTTAGTGCAAAATCGGGTTATTCTCTTTCTCCAAGCTTTCTCAAAGCATTTTTGTTTATCAGCTTCACCCTTTTGCCTTCTTGAATTATCATGCCCTCTTTAGCAAGTTCGGAAAAGGCTCTTGAAAGGGAAGGTCTTGTTACTCCAAAAAAGCTTGCCAGTTCATCTTTGGTAATTTCAAGAGTGAGTTCACTCTTTCCGGCGGCTTTTTCAAGAAGGTATTGAGACAGTTTTTCTTTCAGTGAATTTAAAGAAAAGAAATACACTTTCTTTGCCAGCAATGTGACCCTGTCACCCATATCTTTCAGCAATCCTCTCAGGAACTTTTCCTTTGTCATGCATAATTCCAAAATTAGCTCTTTTTTCATGGAAAGCATTACCGTTTTATCAGAAGCGACGATATCCACAGGCATTGTGGGTTCGGAAGAAAAAAGTATTGCACTGGCTAAAATAGATGGAGCTTCTATCTTTTCCAGCACCACTCTTTTGCCTTCCGTATCCTGCATTTCGGTAGATACTTTCCCTTTTAGCAGAAGCAAAAGAGCGTTACATTTGTCTCCCCTATGCTTTATTATTTCTCCCATACTATAATGTTCAAGCCATGATCCGTTTTTTCTGAAAAGGGCTTCGAGTTCACCTACGTTAAATTCTTCAAAAGGCTTAAGCCTGGAGAGATTTACAATAAGGTCATTCACGAGTATTCCCCACCTTCGTAACATATGTTACCGCAAGTAGTTTCCAATGAGATTATACTTTAGTTGATGAGAAATTCCAACCAAAAAAGGAGGAATTAGAATGTTAGACAACAGCGAGAAACGGGAAATGTTGAAGAAAATGCTAAAAAAATTACACAATAATCCCGAAAAACTCGAAAGCATAAAAACACAATTTTCTGGACTAATAAGAGAATTAACACCTGTGGATATTTCCAGAGTGGAACAGGAATTGATAGAAGAAGGAATTCCTGCGGAAAGCATTCAGCTAATGTGCGATGCCCATCTGGAACTTTTCAAGAAGGCGATCGTTGAGGACGAAATCGAAGTAGAGCCCTGGCATCCCATTCATATCCTTGTTGAAGAGCACAGGGATATGATGAATCAATTTGACAATTTCAGAAAATTCATGTTGGAAAAGATAGAAAATATTGGAGAAATGCTCTCCAAAACATTGGAATATTTTGATCAATTGGAGCTCTATTTTCTGAAAGAGGAAAACGGGCTCTTTCCTTTTATAGAAAAGCACGGTGTCGTACAACCGCCTGCGATTATGTGGAAAGAGCATGACCAGCTAAGAGAATGGAGAAAAGAATTAAAAAGACTTTCTGAAAATCCTCATGAAAACCATAAAGAAATTGCAAATCTGGCTCTTGCAATTACCGAGCTTTTAACTGACCATGTTTATAAAGAACACAAAGTGCTATTTCCAACGGCTCTGAAACTGGTATCTCCTGAAGAGTGGAAAGAGGCAAGGAAAGCTTTTGATGAAATCGGATATTTCTCTTACAAACCTTCACCCTTTTATCTTGAAAACCAGGTCCCTCAAATTTCCGAAAGCTTGATAAACCTTGGCAGTGGCTATATGACCCCGGAGCAGCTAAAACTCATGCTGGATCATTTGCCCTTCGACATTACCTTTGTGGATGAAACGGACACGGTGAAATTTTTCAGCGAAAATCCGGAAAGGATTTTCACCAGAACCAGGGCTATTGTTGGCAGGAAAGTTCAAAATTGCCACCCGCCAAAAAGCGTTGATATTGTGAACAAAATTCTGAAAGACTTCAAAGAAAGAAAGAGAAATGATGCGGATTTTTGGTTGAAGCTTGGCGATAAGTATATCTACATAAAATATATTGCGATTCGTGATTCAGCGGGGAAATATATCGGAACGCTGGAAGTTTCTCAAAACATTGCGCCTATTCAAAAGATCTCAGGTGAAAAAAGAATTTACGATGAAAAGAAGGAGGTATAAGAAATGAGCATGTTCTGTTATCAGTGTTCAGAGGCATCAAAGGGTACAGGCTGTACAATCAGCGGAGTTTGTGGAAAGAGCCCCGGTGTCGCTCATTTGCAGGATTTTCTTGTATGGCTGCTGAAAGGGCTTTCATATTGGGCGGTTAAAGCAAGAAAACTCGGTTTGACCGACCAGGAAGCGGATCTTTATGTTGCAGAAGGGCTTTTTACCACCATAACAAACGTTAATTTTGATCCAGAAAGCCTTGGGGCGAAAATCGAAAAAGCTCTTAAAATAATAGACAGAGTAAAAGAGGCTTTTCTCAACGCTTACAGAGAAAAGGAAGGCATTGATTTCAACGAAGAAGTACCCGAAGCCGCATCCTGGAATATACCCGGTGGATTGGAGATCTGGGAACTTAAAGGAGCGGAAGTCGGAGTTTTATCGACGAAAGATGAAGATATTCGTTCTTTGAGAGAACTCCTCATTTATGGGTTAAAAGGTATAGCAGCTTATACAGACCACGCGTATATATTAAAACATTCCGATATTTCAATACTTGAGTTTATTGAAGAAGGGCTTGCAGCCACACTCGATGATTCATTAACTGCACAGGATTACATTTCTCTGGTGCTAAAAGCCGGTGAATTTGCAGTCAAAGCAATGGCACTTCTCGATCAGGCAAATACCAGCGCTTATGGGCACCCTGAAATAACAGAAGTTTATACGGGCACGTACGCGGGTCCTGCCATTCTCGTAAGCGGACATGATCTCCTGGACCTTGAAGAAATACTCAAACAAACTGAAGGAACCGGGATAAGAGTTTATACGCATGGCGAAATGCTACCTGCCCATGCCTATCCCGGACTTAAAAAATACAAACATCTCGCTGGCAATTATGGTTCTGCCTGGCACAACCAGCAAAGGGAATTTGCAGCATTTAACGGTGCAATTGTCATGACAACCAATTGTATGCAAAAGCCCCTGGATAGCTACAAAGACAGGATATTCACCACCGGGCTTGTCGGCTGGCCCGGGGTAAAGCATATTCCCAATAGAACAGATGGACAGCCCAAGGATTTCTCGCCGGTTATTGAAAAGGCCTTGAGCCTGAAAGGGCTTGAAGAAAAGCCTGGAAAGAAAATCGTGATTGGTTTTGCTCACAACCAAACCCTCGCATTAGCCGAAAAAATCATAGACGCTGTAAAGAGTGGAAAATTGAACAGATTTGTTGTCATGGCCGGTTGCGATGGACGCATAAAAGAAAGAGAGTACTATACAGAATTGGCAAAGGAATTGCCGGGTGATACAGCCATTTTAACAGCGGGTTGTGCAAAGTACCGCTACAATATGCTTGACCTTGGCGACATTGATGGTATTCCAAGAATTATTGACGCAGGGCAGTGCAATGATTCCTATTCTCTGGTTGTAACTGCCCTCAAGTTGAAAGAAGCCTTTGGCCTAAAAGATATCAACGACCTTCCTATATCATACGATATTGCCTGGTATGAGCAAAAAGCCGTTACGGTTCTTCTTGCACTGCTGCATCTTGGTGTTAAAGGGATAAGGCTTGGGCCGGTCCTTCCTGCTTTTCTCTCTGAGAATGTTGTCAAGGTCCTTGTGGAGAATTTTGATATCAAACCCATTTCTGATGTTAAGCAAGACCTTGAATTAATTCTGAAAGGCATGTAATAAGCAGGGGCATTGGCCTCTGCTTTTTTATCCTATTTGCTTTCGAGCCTATTTAATTTCCAATGAAATTACCATGCAAAAGAATATAATTGATACGCATTTACATGAAGGGGGGAGGTTTTTATGAAAAGGTACTTCTTCATCTTGGTTGTTGTTGCGCTTGGCGCGTCGATATTCGGAGTATGGCAACCTGCCACAGATTACAGGGAATTCGAATATGTTTCATATAGCTACCAGATTGTTGATGGTGATGCAACAACGACCTTTACAATCACGACGTTCATAAAGAAAACAGATACTGGCTATACTGTAACCAACCAGATAGTTCAAGAATTCCCGGACGAGCCCCTTGACATGGTTACATTGACAGGAGGGTTTTACAGCTATGTCGCTATGTTCTTCATGAACCCCATGAGCATGATGCTGATGAACTATCTTGATTTTGAAGAAATGTTGCCGATGAAAATAATGGGGTTTGGAACCATAAGATACGAAGGCGAAGAGGAAGTCGGCAAATACAAAGGTCAAAAAGTGGTTCTTTATGATGAAGAGAAGGAACCTGTATTTTCGTGGGTGATTAACCCTGAAATGCCGCTGGTAATAAAAAGCGTGCTATATGATGAAAATATGACGTTGACACTGCTGGATTACAAAATGGCCGGGAAGTAATTTGGTCCCTTAGCGACAAAGCCCCGCACCTGTTAATTTTTGTGTGGGGCTTCCTTAAATTCCATGCTTTGGTAGATATCTCTTACCACTTCTTCTATACCCGGGTCTTTTATTTTGAAATCTTCTACTTCAAATTTTTTTATGATTTCTCCTGCCAAAAGTGCAGGGTTGTAACCGTTCTTGATTCTTATAGTTATTTCCCCTTCTTTTTCGTAGAATTCACCATTATGATTTCGTATGAAATTTCTTTGCGTTTCAGAGAGGGAATAATGGCTTTCTTTCAACCTGATTTTTAACAACCGCGGAAGAGCTGTCTTACTCTTTAACGAGGATAAGCTGCCTTTATATATCAGCTGCCCGTGATTTATGATAAGTATTTCATTACACAGAGCTTCTATATCGTTTAAATCATGAGTCGTGAGAAAAATCGTTTTTCCTCTGGCATTAAGTTCTTTGAGAAAATTTAAGACCCTGTGTTTTGACACAACATCAAGGCCAATTGTGGGTTCATCAAGAAACAAAATTTCCGGGTCATGTATCATACACGCAGCAAGCTCTGCTCTCATTCTCTGCCCAAGACTCAGTTGCCTTACTGGTTGCTCGTAAAATTCCATTATTTCGAGCCTATCAATTAGAAAGCTCAATTGTTTCTTGAATTTAGCTTCTGAAACGCTGTATATTGCCCTTAAAACCTTGTATGTATCTTTCACAGGTAGATCCCACCACATCTGTGTCTTTTGGCCAAAGACGACCCCGATGTTTTTCACGTACTTCTTTCTCTCTATCCACGGACAAAAGCCTGCAACATTTATTTCCCCGAAAGAAGGGGTAAGTATACCTGTAAGCATTTTTATGGTTGTGGATTTCCCGGCGCCATTTGGACCAATGTAGCCCAGAAATTCTCCTTTTTCAGCGGCAAAAGAGATGTCTCTAACGGCATGGATTATTTTCTTTTCCCGTCTGAACCTCTTCCTTTTATATATTGTGTAGTTCTTATATAGATTGGAAACTTCGATGTATTTATGGTAAAAGGAAAGAATCAATCGCCAAGATCCATTGAAATTATTCCTTCAATACTGGCGAACTCGACGATGTTTTTCTTCAGGATTTTGTAGTCTTCGCTTGAAATAACGAGTTCAAAATTTATATTGTCTTCATCGGTCTCTATTTCTATATGGAGGGGGGTAATTTTCAGCTTTTCGAGTTCTTCTGTTAGCTTTTCCATAGCGTGTTTCTTGTGCATTTCTATAGTTACTGTTCGCTTGTTTCCTTTACCGGCAAAAATATCAACCCTTTTGAATACAACAACTATCAACAGGACAATAGCTGTCGCGACAAAAGAGAGGAGGTATTCTCCGGCTCCAAAACCCATACCAATCGCTGCGGTTACCCAAAGGGTAGCTGCTGTTGTAAGGCCCTTAACAGAAAATCCTTTTTTCAATATAGTTCCTGCCCCAAGAAAGCCAATACCTGACACAATTTGAGCAGCCACCCTGCCTGGATCGCCAGTTTCCCCGTCAAAAAAGGCGAAGATCGACAGAACTGTTATAAATGCAGCACCGACTGATATTAAAGCGTGGGTGCGCAAACCCGCTGGTCTTTGTATCCTTTCTCTTGTGAACCCTATTAAAGCACCTGAAACAGTTGCAGAAATTAATCTGAGAACCAGATCAGCAAATTCAGGCAAAACACCAGATCCTTTCGCAAGTTTTTGTATAAAGAATATATCATATAGTCTGTTAATTGCAAAAATCGAGAAACAAGAAAATCGTTGTGCGTTGTTCGTTGTACGGCAATTATTTCCATCCATTCTTGCTCTCTCCATGTTTTTCTGCCGTCAACTGCGCAGCAGTTCGAGACAGCCACGAAGTGGTTCGAAACAACTCCGCAGGAGTTCATAACAATCCCGAAGGGATTCATGTCGTTTTCTCAGCTTTTCAAGCCGCGCACAACCTACAACCGACAACCCACAACGAAAAAATGAGAGCCGAGAAGGCGAGAAAAAGTAACCGAGATTCCGAGATTCGAGAGAACTTCTAAACACCAGCAGAGCTGGTCATGGCAACTCCGAAGGAGTTCATAACACTGGCGTAGCCAGTCATACCCACGCGCAGCGTGCTTACCCGCTGCATAGCAGCTCTCGGTTCTCGTTCCATTCTCACCCTCTTGCCCTCTGTCGCATTTACTTTTTTTCAAAGATGTTTTCTGCTATACTTTCAGAACAACTTCGGATACTCTACTGCGATAGAGTATGGGAAAAGAGGTATATTATGAAAAAAGGTGCTATATCCCCCACTTTGGTGATGCTAATCAGTATCGCGCTGGGTTCAATTCTTCTTTATTTGTTTCCCATAAAGCCCCTTCCAGCTCCAGAGGGAGAATTCCAGATTGGTTTAAGAATTCTGGAACTTGATATGGATAAGAGAGAATTGGCTTCAGCGAATCCAAATGAAAAACGCAGAGTGCTCTTAGACATCTGGTACCCCGCAGCAAGCTCTGAGGGTTATGAGAGGAGCAAGTGGTTAAGAGAGCCGATATACTTTGAAGCTGTTGAAGGAACACATAACATTCCCAGGGCATTAATCGAACATGCAGGGCAGGTAAGAACAAATTCGCACATTGACGCTCCCGCATTCAGAAAAGAAGGGGGGTATCCAGTTGTTATGCTTTTTCCAGGAACCCCTGCCCTTGTTTCTTTATACTTCAACTATGCGGAGACTCTCGCAAGCAATGGATATATCGTTGTGGGTGTGGAGCAGAGTTACGCAAACATAGCTGTACAGTTCAACGATAGGGCAATCATTTATGATAGGTCGGCTGAAGGAGATCTGGTGAGCAGAATCAGCCAGGCAGAATCAGAGGACTTAAAAATTCAGGAAACTTTTCAGTACCTCTCTGAAGATATCGACTGGGTTAAAGACTACCTGAAGAAGCTGAACAGTGGAGAACAATATCCAGACTTTGAGGGAATCTTCGATTTGGGTAATCTGGTGCTTTTAGGACATTCCGGAGGCGGTGGCATTGTAATTCTTAGGGCCCTGGAAGACGAGAGCGTGAAAGCCGTTGTGGCGCTTGATCCAGCTATTTTTCCATTTTCTGAAGAACTGCTTTCAAAAGGCATGAACGCACCCTTGTTTATAACGATGAGCGAAGAATGGCGTGAACAGGAGAAATACAAAAAGCTTGATACTCTAATGGAGTCCAGCAGAAATAAGCTATACGCTTATGAAATAGATGAAATCAACCATGCGGATTATGCAATGATTGACTATCTTTCACCCATTGCCAAAATTATTGGCAAAAGTGGAGGATATTTTGGCAGAGGCGGCGAAGAGCTCATGAAAAAAGCTGTCCTTTCATTTCTGAATGAAGTGATAAAAGGATTTCCATCAGAGCTTGAGGAAATAGCTGGCAAGGCAGAAGAAATACGCTATTTCTCCAATATGAAATAACAACAGCCGGCTTAAAATAGCCGGCTGGGAATATGAAATTATTTCAGTGTTATACCAAAGATGTGCATTGTGATTATGTCCGGTAGCAAAATAGTTTCTATTTCGTCGCCTTTCAATTTAAAGTGCTGTAAGTACAGTTTACAACTTATACGTTCGGTGTTTCCTGCTGAATCGTATCGGAAAGCTAATTGAAGGCTTTTTTCCCCGTATCTGGGTGTACCGCACCAATCCGATAAACCAAGCATGAAGCTTTCTTGCTGACCATCTTTATATTTCACGATGAGTTCCCCGGTGTAATCGCCATGGTCAGAGGAACCGAGTATCCAGAGATCCGTTGCCTTGAATCCAATGTTAATACATTGCTTTTTGGTTCTTAGGTTATCCATTCCATTGTCCGAAAACAGAAATGGGATGCTTTCTAAGGTGAGCAAACCGTTATCCACAGCTTTTTTCAACTCTTCAAAGGGATAGCTTGCGCCTGTGATGCCTTCAATATTGTCAAAGTTTCCTTCTCGGCGATGATTTGAATCCACAACACCATTGTTATTATAAAGTGGAGAAAGCTCAAGGAGAAAATATCCATTTTCTTTTCTGATTTCCAGTGATTGGCAGGGAAGCTTATCCTGGAAGGTTTCTCCTGTTTTTATGGCCTTTCCTGGCAAGATAGAGCAGTTACCGCTGGATATGCCTTGAAATGTCTCGTTGCTGTTGTTTATTATTACAGTTTGATCTAAATTATCGAAGTAAATACCTATAACGCCGGGAATAAAAGCTAAGGTGTCAATGGCAACTGTTCCATTTGAAGGGTTTAGCCCAAAGCTAAATCTTTCTTCTTTTGCAGTTCCCATTATAAGACCAAGGTTGTATAAACCGTAGTAATCCATATTCAGATCATGTTTGACTTTTTCTTTTCCGTATCTGATGCTAACGGAAACTTCTTTTGAATAATGATCGGGAATTACTGCAAAGACTCGATAGAGCACCTCTGGAAGCAACAGATTCCCCTTGAGGGCAGTAACGCCCTTACAACGAACCAAAGCCCCTCCTGATGCGATGTTAGTGTTTTCAATATCCGCCTCTGAAAGGCCAAGGTTAAGCTTTTCAGCTTCCAGAAAAATAGCAGGGGTCAGCAATACCATTTTTTCATCAAAGAGCTTCTGGTATTTCTCAGGAAGAGTCTTAACGGCCTGTAAACCAAGCAGCGCTGAAATGGTTGATTCAGCCCCAGAATTGAGATTTCTATGGGTTATCTCAAGCCCGTCATATCCCTGTCCATTTGGACCGATCATAGGTGATCTCAAGATATTCAATCCGTTAAACCACGATCCCAGGAATAGGGTGTAGTAGGCATATATCTCTTTTCCAGTTACTTCGTATAACCTTGCTGCTGAATTTATAAAGACCTCTGCAGCGTATGCTATTTGTGGAAATCTTCTTATGCTTTTCGCTATTGAGTATAATGGCCCCGCGGACAAAATCAATGGGAAAACCTTTTCGGCAGACTTTTCAGCACGTTCAAGATAAATCGTTTTAGCTGTCGCCTTGTAAGCTTCAACCAGTGCCTCAATCTGTCTTGAACCCCAACCGTGCCAGTTGAATTCTTCTTTTCCCTCATCAGAGAGCCCGAGTAATTCGCCATGAGGAGTATCAAGAGAAAGGAAGATCCCTTCTGCCAGGGTGTTGATTGTTTCCAGAACTTCCTTTTCGGGAATGGATTTATACAGCTCACAGGCTCCAAGAAGCATTACTGAGCTCATGTCAGTGTATCCTTTTAGCAGGTTATTTTCAATCTGACTCTTTAGAACGTTAAAAACCTTTTTTGACTTTTTAGCAAGTTCACCGGAAAACTCCGGGTCAATATCTGAATACACATTTGCCCCAAGAGAGAGAGCCCAAAAAGCCCTTGCTGCCCACCAATTGGCACCAGCCCTTGAAGTGGGGCCGTTTTTATTTATAGTTCCGTTTTCAAAGACGAAATTGTAAAAGTCCCCATCGGTTCTCTGGAACTTAAAGAGGAAGCTCAGAGCTTCTTTTGCGCGGTTGTTTGCAAAACTATCTTCGGGATTTGCTTCAAGCTGCCTTAAATAAAAAATTGCAACTCTAGCTACATCATCCACACATGTAACACCCTCACCCACGGCGTCAACGTATTTATAAGATCCGTCAGGTTGAAGGTTGCTGTAGATCCAGTAACCAATAGCTGTTTCTTCCTCTATCTTGAATTCGGATCTCAAGAATTCAAGATGACCTACTTCCAATTCAAGGGAAAAAATCACGCTGCTTAACAATATCACCACAATGAATAAAAATGCTTTTTTCATAAACCTCACCTTTGAAAAACGGGGGCACCAAAAGTGCCCCCGTCAGTTGATTTTTCTTACTCACCAATAGATATAGACTGAATTTCAGCGGTCCTCAGTTCAAGGTATTCAATTGCATTTGGTATGCTCATGCTCTTGTAAACGTCGTAGTATAAGTTAAAGACTACTTCGTCGCCAGCCTTGAACCTGGCAGGCCATTCTTTCATTTCGGTGGTTACATTTCCCGCTGTGGATTCGTACACTTCAAATTCACCCGGTATCCACTTGAAGATACCATCACGGAACTCCCTGCTTTCGTAGACCCATGTGTTTCCATTTACCCACTTTTCATAATTCACGTATACCATGGGTTTCACGGGATTGATTTCAGCAACGCCTATACCTTTGCTTGGTGAGTAGTTTGATCTCCAGGATTCTTCTGAGGCAAAAATGTAGGTAGCACCCCACCAAAGAGGCTTCATGGAGTCTGTTGCAGGGAATACTATGTAAGGCACACCGTTCACATTCATTATGGCATTTCTCTCAGCCCAATATTCCCGTGGTGTAATGTTGAGCTGATCAGCCCAAACCAATCTTCTGAAAACGGGGAGCATATGAACTGCATCATCAGCAAGGTCGGTGATGGGCCTTGTGATCATGTTCTGAAGTTTCATAAGGTCAGCGTAGGTTTTGAACATGAAGCGATTGGTACAAATCACATCACCTGTTTTGAATATGCTGGTTACTATTGTCTGTTCTAAGCCAACAAAGGGTGCACAGTCCAGCTTGCTCACTACTGTAACCGCAACAGGGCCAGCTGGTAGAACCTTCATGTCAACAACTTTGAAGTCACCTGTTGTCTTTTCTTCGTGTTTTCCAAGCTCACCATCGATATAGTATGTTGAGCCTACCCAGCCAGCAACTCTGGCAATACCAATTTCATCGACTATTGTGCCTTCTACACTTTCAAACTTCTCAACTTTAACTAACCCTTTATCGTTTACTCTGGCTTTGAATGTAAGGGTGCTAACAACAATGCCTTCGTCAGTGTTTACAGAAAGAGCAGGCTCATACTCCGGAGCTTCAATGTTGAAATCATCGCTAACTTCCATGGTCACGCTGCCCGGGAGTAGCAGAAGTATCTCGTCGCCAGAAGAAAGCTTTCCATTGAGGTCAACATCGTCTATCTGGTAAGGGACCTCAACGCCATTTTCATCGATAAACCTTATTGAATCCCAATTTGCATCGAAATCCATTCCTACGAGATCCAGAACTTTATTCATGCTGATTTTGAAAGGTACAAGTGATTGCGTTGTTTTGTTAATAGTGATAGGGATTTCCATGGTTTCTGCCATCAGAACGGTAAACGCAAAAAGTACCAGAAGAATTACCAAAAGTTTCTTCATAATTCACCCCTCCTTGTAAAAAGTAGAGCGCAGTTATGTAAGCGCTTTCACATTAGGGATTATATAAGCTGGGTTCAAAAAAACGATAACCCGTTTCAAAGCCAATTTTAGTGATTAGAAAAAAATGGAGTTGATTATCGCTGATTTTCGCTTGTTTCCTAAAATATTCATCTTTTTGTTGTTCTTTTAGCTTGTATTTAAAAACAGCATAGAAATGCGTATTAACAATATATTTTCATATAATTCAGTTTAATCAGGTGAAAATGGTTTTAATTGTAACTCACAGAATATTGTTCTGAAGAAGAAAATGTTTTATTATTCTTTTGATATGTAAGCGTTTACACATGGGGGTGGGTAATTTGAGTCCCAAAATGACCAGGCTAATTGATGTGGCAAAACTCGCAAAAGTTTCAACTGCAACAGTTTCGCGGGTGATAAACAACAATGGATACGTATCTGCAAAAGTGAGAGAAAGAGTGATGAAGGCAATTGAGGAACTTGGTTATCAGCCTGCGAAAGCAGCAAGGTTTCTGGCCAAATCTGGGCAAAATTTTGACATTGGTGTTGTGGCGGACGATTGGGTTCTCAAATCCATAACCACCGTTATCGATGAGTTTTACAGTATTGTATATAAAGGTATTATTGATTTTTCTAAAAATCACAGGATGAATATCCACTTGCTGGATGTAAATTCCTGGGATGAAAATGCAGATGGTTTTTTGCTTATAGGGGGAGGTATTACCAAAGAACTGGTTAGAGAAGTTAAAAAAACCAAAAAACCTTTGGTTTTGGTTGATCAGTATCTCCCCGGACTTAAAGTAGATTATGTTGTTTCTGATGGTTACGATGGAGCAGTTTTTGCTGTTGACAAGCTTATTTCCAAAGGAATGAAGCGGATTGTTCATATTCATGGTCCTCTTTCACACTTCGGGTTTAGGGACAGGTATGACGGTTACATGGCCACAATGGAGATGCACGGGTTCATGCCAAAGTCTTATGAATTCGATGAAATCAACGATAACATGAGTACTATCGTTGACATGATGTTGAGAAGCTATGGCAAGCCTGATGCCATTTTCGGATCTAACGACACAGCTGCCATAAGAGCCATGGAGGAATTGAAGTCAAGGGGTTTTAGGATTCCAGAAGATATTTCGGTCATTGGTTTTGATGATATCATGAGTGCTTCGCTTGTTTCGCCAAAGCTTACCACATTGAAGATATTCAAGTATGATCTGGGTTCTATTGCAGCGAGAAGGTTGTTTAACTTGCTTATGGGTGAGGAAAAGCACCCTGTCAAAATATCTCTTTTCACTCAGTATATTGAGCGGGAAAGCACCATATAAAAAGGAGGGGTTTACATGAGAAAGACGCTTTTGGTTCTCTGTTTGCTTTTGATAGCTATTCTTGCCCTTGGAAAAGAAATTGTTTTCTGGACAGCGCCAAATCCTCTTCAGGAAAAATTCTGGAAACCACTCGTTGAAGAATGGAATGCCAATCATCCTGACGTTCAGATCAAATGGTCTCCCATACCGGCTTCTGGAAGCTCTGAGGAGGCAATCTTGACAGCTATTGCCGCTGGCAGCAGTCCGGACATTTGCACGAACATATTCAGTGGGTTTGCCGCTCAGCTAATAGAGGCAGACCAACTGGTGGCCCTCGAAAGTTTACCCGGGTATGCTGACCTTATAGCAGAAAGAAAGATGGAAACTATTGTTGAAGGATGGAAATTCGGCGGAAAAAACTACGTGCTTCCCATATATTCCAACCCGATGATGTTCTGGTGGCGCAAAGACCTTCTTGAAGAACTCGGATATACAAGGGCTCCCAGAACCTATTCAGAAGTATATGAAGTCAGCGAGAAATACTCTGTCAAAAACGAGAAATTCGGTGCACTAGTAGTTCTTGGAAGAAATTGGTGGGACCGCTGGTTTGATTTCATAAACTACTACTATGCAGCGAGCGGTGGAAAGAGCTACCTGGATATTGAAAAGGCGAGAGCCACCTTTAATGACGATGCCGGGAAAAAAGTCGCCACATTTATAGACACCATGTTCAGGAATGAATGGACAGCAGTAGATCTTGGAAATTTTCCTTTCTACTACGGCGTGGTTCTTGGAGGCATCAAAGGGCCCTGGGACCTCAATTGGGCAAAGGAACAGTTCCCGGAAGTGTACCCGAATATTCTCATTGCTCCGCCACCTGTCCCTGATGATTATCCTGCAGATGAACCCGTGCACGTATTTGCTGATACAAAAGGACTCGTAATGTTCAAATCCTGCAAATACAAAGATGAAGCATGGGAATTCATCAAATGGGTGTTTTCGAATGTTCAGAATGACCTAAGGTGGATGGAAATAACCAATATGCCACCTGCCCGCGGAGACCTGACCACCAATCCGATTTTTACAAGCTACATGGAGGAAAATCCATACTTCAAAGCTTTTGCTGAATATGTTCCCTATGCTATCCCACCAGCTCTGACGACTTTTACCGTTGATATTCAAGATGCGATGACTCAGTATCTTATTGAACCTATTATGTATGGAAAGAAAACGCCTGAGCAGGCCCTTAAAGAAGCTGCAAGCAAAATTAGGCGTATCTTGTTCTGAACTGAACTTTAAATTTTGAATAATGGAGTGAATGCCATGGGAATGAAGACACTGAAACGGCGTGAAAACATCAAAGGTTGGTCAATTTCAACTGTGTATCTTGTCTATACCGCTATTTTTTGGGGTTACCCCTTTGTTTGGCTTTTTGTGCTGGCTATGTCAAAGTGGAATTTCCTTACGCCGAGGAGATTTACATGGTTCAACAATTTCATAAAGCTTTTTATGGATGATGAATTCTGGAGGGTTGTAATCAACACTTTCAACTTCATGCTGTACTTCATTCCCATGGTTCTTGTTTTGTCTTTGCTCTTTGCTATGGCTTTGACCAAAGTCAAATACTTCAAAACCTTTTTCATGCTTTCTTTCCTCGTAGCATACGTGTCGTCCGGGGTGGCTTATTCTATAATCTTCTCAAAGCTATTCGCTATCAACGGGCCTCTTAATAAGCTCACCTACTCTCTCTTCGGAGTAACCATACCCTGGTTCAGCCAACCTCAGCTTGCAATACTCTCAATATCCATGATGATTACCTGGAAATTCATAGGCTATTACGGGTTGATTCTTTATTCAGGGCTCGTCACTATTCCAAAAAACCTCTATGAGGCTGCTGAACTCGACGGAGCCAATCGCTGGGTGAAATTCTGGAAGATCACGCTTCCTTTGCTGAACCCTTCGCTGGTGATGGTATTGGTGCTTGCCATTTCATTGACCTTTGGCATTTTCACCGAACCCTACCTCATTACAGGCGGTGGCCCCATGAAGCATACATACACCTTCATGATGATGATTTACACAAATGCCTTTCAGAAATTAAATCCTGGTTACGCATCGGCTCTTGCAATAGTAACTGCGCTGATCAGCTTTGGGTGCGTAATCTTGACGAGAAAGCTAATCGAGAGAGAGGTGAGCTATTCATGAAAAGATTCTGGATGCTTTTGCTGTATATTATTCTATTTGCCGCTTCTTTGCTTTGGATATACCCTTATATCTGGATGTTCATGTCCTCTTTCAAACCTTCGTCAGAGATTTTCACAAAGTTTTGGCCGAGCCATTTCACAACGGAGCATTACAGCTTCATTTTGAAATCTGCTGAAGCAATGCAAAGGCCTTTTGTCAGAGCACTTTTAAACAGTATATTCATATCGGTAACGGTGACTTTTGCTGTCATAATGACTTCTGCTTTTATCGGTTATGCTTTATCAAAAATAAATTTCAAGGGTAGAAAAACCCTTGTTAACTTCATTATTTTTCAGATGCTCTTTCCGGGGTTCATGTTCATTGTCCCGCTGTATGTTCTAATGAGGGCACTGGGACTTTTGAACTCACTTTCAGCTGTAATCGTTCCAAGCCTCATGTCGGCTTGGGGAATATTCATGTTTACTCAATCTTACAAATCCGTCCCCAATGAATATATAGAAGCTGCTAAAATGGATGGTGCTAACGATTTTTGGGTTATATTGAGATTGATGCTCCCCCTTTCCAGGAGCACCGCTTCGATAGTTGGTATGTTCACGTTTATAGGTATTTGGGATAACTTCATGTGGCCATTGATAGTGATCAGAGACTATAATAAAATGCCGTTGTCAGTACTTCTGGCAAGTTTTAATAAAGAATACGGAAGCTATGTAGGTCCAATATTGGCGGGATCGGTTATACAGACAATACCAATGGTTCTGATCTTTTTGATATTCAGGAAGTATTTCTTACAGGGAATATCCATGTCTTTGAAATAAAGGAGGCTTGAAAATGAAACTACAGAGATGTGTCTTAAATCCACTGCTTTCACCGGTACCCCAGCATCATTGGGAATCAAAATATGTGTTTAACTGTGCGGTTGTCAAAAAAAATGGCCTTTTCCACATGCTTTATCGTGCACAGGGAGAAGATATGGTCTCCAGAATAGGCTACGCTGTTAGCACAGATGGCATAAACTTCAACAGAATGGAAAAGCCTGTCTTTACCCCCGGCAGCCAGTGGGAATTATACGGTGTAGAGGATCCGAGGATAACGGAAATAGACAGGAAATTCTACATGCAATACACTGCTTATTCTCCTATTGGAGTTAGAATTTCCATGGCTTCTACAACCGATTTTATACGCTGGGAACGTCATGGCGTCATCATACCTGATATAGACAATAAGGATGCGGCGCTCTTCCCTGAGAAAGTGAATGGTCGATATGTGATGTTCCACAGAATTGAGCCGGATATGTATCTTGCATTTTCAGATGACCTTATACATTGGGAAGATTTCGTATCTATTGCCGGACCAAGAGAAGGTTACTGGGATAATCTGAAAATAGGTGTTGGAGCTCCGCCAATAAAAATCGATGAAGGCTGGTTGGTTCTTTATCATGGAGTTGAAAACACTCCAAGACCCACTTACAGGCTGGGATTTATGCTCCTTGATCTTAACGACCCGAGCAAAGTATTGAAGAGGTCTGAAGAACCGGTATTAGAACCTGAAGAAGAGTGGGAAATATTTGGCGGTGTTCCAAATGTTGTCTTCTCTGATGCTATGGTGGAACACGAAGGGAAATATTATATATATTACGGTGCAGCAGATAACCACATAGCTCTCGCCACAATTTCAAAAGAAGAAATCATGAAGTGGGTTAGAGAGGGATGATAATATGAATAGCAAAAGAGCTGTTTTGTTTCTTTTTTTCCTCGTGTTTTCAATAAGCCTCTTTGGCATAAATTTGCCCTTTGATAAAGTGTATGAATTGAAAAGGCTCGCTGATTATCCCGTACTGCTGCCTGAAGGGATCGGGTTTCAAAGCAAGGCAACCTTTAATCCAGCGGCAATAAAGGTTGGAAACGAGATTTACCTCTTTTATAGAGCGGAAGACTGGACGGGCCATAGTGCCTGGAACGGTACTTCATCAATCGGGCTTGCAAAAAGTGAGGATGGCTTAAACTTTATCAAAGAGCCAGAACCCATTATCAAACCCGAACCTCCGTATGAAATACCCGGCGGATGTGAGGATCCGAGAATTGTAGAAATAGACGGGCTGTATATCATGACGTACACTGCTTATGATGGTAGCCAGGCAAGATTGTGCCTGGCCTATTCTAAAGACCTGAAAGAGTGGACAAAGGTTGGACCGATAATAAAGAAATTCCGCTGGTCCAAATCCGGCGCAATTATTCCTCAAAAAATAAACGGGAAGTACTATATGTATTTTGGCGACTCGCAAATATATATTGCCACTTCCAGCGATCTGGAGAACTGGAATGTAAATCCTTATGCCGTACTCAGGCCAAGGCCGGACAAATTCGATGCACGACTTGTCGAGCCAGGCCCACCACCGCTTATAACTCCTGAAGGAATTTTGCTATTCTATAACAGTGCTGATTATTCTGGAATTTACAGAGTTGGTGCAGCCCTCTTTGACATCGAAAAGCCTGACAGATTGCTGAAAAGAACTGACAAACCGTTGCTTGAGCCGGAGCTTTCCTGGGAAAAATACGGTCAGGTTCCCAATGTGGTTTTTGTAGAAGGGGCTGTTGAACATGGTGGCAAATTGCTTCTCTACTATGGAGCCGCTGATCTGTATGTTGGTGTAGCTGCTATTGACCTTTCTGAATAAAAACAAAAATTCGTTAAACGGCCACAAATGTGGCCGTTTCTTATACGTGAACTACTATACCTTACAGAAGAGAGGATAAGAATGGAACGAGAACAGAGAGGGCCGCTGTGCGGCTGATACGAATCCCTTCGGGATTGTTGCGAACCACTTCGTGGTTGCCCCGAACTGCTTCGCAGTTGTTTCGATCGACTTCGTCGATGATGCTCGCCTGCAGCGGAAAAAACATCGAGAATCCGAGAGCCCGAGAAGACGAGAACGGATGGAAATAATTGACGTACAACGAACAACGTACAACGATTTTCTTGTTTCTCGTCTTCTCGCACTCGAATCCCGGGTCTGGTCACCACTTCTCGGAATCTCGATTTTTCTCGTAACTCGGTTTTTCGTTGTAGGTTGTGCGTGGCTTGAAAAGCCGAGAGCCGATGTAGTTCCTGCTTCGATCTGTGATGGCTCATAGGTCATTTACACATTCCGCCGCCTGGGCACAGTACACAGACATAAATTCGAACAGTTCCTGCTCTACTGTTCGATTACACTTTATAAGTGGTCGCTCTTCAAAATTTATACTCCACTCATAGAAGTAGAGGTCCTCTTTTGAAAGAAATCGGTAAATCTGCATACTCTAAGAATAATGAGTTTAGCCCTATTCTTTTCAAATAGTCCTTTGTTATTGCTCCTTTTGAATGATTACAAGAAATATGTATAGTTTTTAATAGTGCTATAATCACCATGAAAAGTGAATATCCTCAAAATCAGTTCTGAGCATGCGGGCAAAGGTTGGTAAAAGCCCCGCATCTTTTTCTTTTACCCAAAAAGGAGGGTTCAGAATGGCGACAATATCTTCGCTGGAACGCAATGGAATATCAAAGGGTAATCCCATCTTTTCAGAGTTCAGAAGTATTGTTGAAACCGCTTTTTACAGAAATAACGTTGTAAATGTCAATTCCAGAAGGGAAGCCTATAAGCTGGCGATAGACTCGCCTGGAACAATTATCACTGATATGGAAGTATTTCAGCCTGAGAAACTTGGCCTTGAACCGGGAAGCAAGGTGCTTTTATTCAATGATGGGGCAGTTGTTGGTCGTTACGCCCCAGCGCGAAGAATTGTCGGCGAACCGGGGCTTGATTTGAAAGACTACGCTGCAAAACTCAGGGAAGCGGTCTATAACACACGATACAAAAAAATGTACCACGCGCAGGCAATAATAGGGCTTGATGAAGATTTTTCGGTAAAAGCCCATCTTCTTGTCCCTGAAGGTTATGAAAACACTCTTTACAATTGGCTACTGAACTTTCAACCTCTTACTGATAGTTGGTCTGAACTATACAAAAGATCAAAACAATTAAAGGGCGAGGGTGATATTTTCGTTTTCGCAGATCCGGATTGGAGCCATCCCGACCATCCCTTTGGGTTAACCTTTTTCGATCCTGAGCATAACGTAGCTGCTATTCTTGGAATGAGATATTTTGGGGAGTTCAAGAAGGGAACCCTGACCCTTGCGTGGAGCTGTGCAAGCAGAAATGGCTATGTGTCATGCCATGGCGGGCAAAAAAGGTACAACCTAAAAGATAAGAGTTTCGTAATTGGCGTTTTTGGACTTTCAGGTTCTGGAAAATCAACTCTCACTCATGCAAAGCACGGGGGGAAATACGATGTAACCATCCTTCATGACGATGCCTTTATCATCTCTTTGAAGGATGGCTCTTCTGTTGCACTTGAACCTTCTTATTTCGACAAAATGGCAGACTATCCTTTGAATTCCCCTGATAACAAATATCTGCTCAGTGTGCAGAACGTAGGTGCGACTTTAGATAACGAAGGCAAAGTAGTGATTGTTGCCGAAGACATAAGAAACGGAAACGGAAGAGCCATAAAATCCAGTTTATGGTCTCCTAACAGGGAGAATAAATTTTCTGAACCCGTTAATGCTATAATCTGGCTCATGAAAGATCCCTCAATACCGCCTGTGCTTAAAATAAATGATCCTGCCCTGGCCTCGACTCTTGGTGCAACACTTGCAACAAAGAGAACTTCAGCCGAAAGGCTTGCTCCGGGCGTGGATCCCGATGCTCTGGTTTTTGAACCCTATGCGAATCCTTTCAGAACCTATCCTCTTTCCATTGATTATCAGGGATTTAAAGATCTCTTTGAAAATAGAAACGTGGATTGCTATATCTTCAATACAGGACACTTCCTGAAGAAGAAGGTCACCAAGGATGTTACTCTGGGTATTCTCGAAGCGATAGTCACTAAAACCGCGAAATTCAAAAAATGGGGAAAATTCGAAGAAGTAGAAATCATGGAGATTGAAGGCTATGTTCCAGACTTCACCGATTCTGATTATATTGAGCTTTTGAAGAAGCAGATACACAGCAGGCTGGATTACATTCGCTTCCTTGACACTGAAAAAGATGGATATAACAAACTTCCTCAGGAAGCTTACGATTCGATACAACATTTATATGCCGAGATAGATCGCTGAGAGGTAATCAGCTTGATTTTTGGGAGGCAAGATAGAGTGAAAGAAATCAAGCTAATCGCTGAATTGGGAACTAATTATATCTTCCACTTATTGGCAGTAGCAAAGAATAACTATGATAACAGCTACTCACGCAAATATGCGAGCTCGATCAGCAACAAGCATCGAGAGATCCTGCAAAAATTCAAAGAAAGGCTAAACTTTGCGAATGGCAATGCAGGGGATCTTGTAGAATACTTAATATTCTTTCCCGCTTATCTTGGGCTCAATTCCCAGAATGATCTTGAAAGATACTTTGGTTTAATCAAAAAGGCGGCTCATGGAAGACCTGAAGGTTTCATAAAAGAATACAGGGAAAAAATATCTGAAAGAAAATGGTTGCCAAAGATTGATGACAGATGGTTCGAGATGTTACATGAAAAGCTTGAAGAAATAGAAATGCTGAAAGAGGTTTACATAGACAACTTCACAACTTACAAAAATCTGGTATGGCCTTATGAATTTCCACAAATGAAAAAGAAAGCTGACAGGTTAAATGAAAAGCTGAAAGGCTTAAATCTTATAGAAAAATGGGAAAAAGTAACAGGAAAATCATTCAAAGCAAAAAAATATGAAATAGTCCTTGTTTCGGCTATCGAGGGAGGGCCTAATGCAAATTCACTTGGATACAGTAAAAATGTTTTTTACTCCGAATCAGAAAGCAGCTTTATGATTGATTTCATAAGCCACGAAGTGGGGACACACATATTAAGTGATGTAGCTTTTGAGTTTTTCCAAGCTTTATCGACCAAACCGGAAAAAATGGCGGAGTTTTATGGCGCTTATGAGTGTATTGCGCAATTTTTTAATTCATTGGTATTAAATAGAGAGCTATCTTACGATTTAAAGCAATTCAACTCAGAGCGATACATATCGGCATTTAGAGAGTTATACTCTGTTGGAATAAATGCCCCAAAAGAATTGCTCATGAAAACCTTGGAGACTTGAACTGGTCATTTTCCCCATACTCAGCGCGTTTTTGCAAATCAACCACCAGGAGAGTTCCAAAAACATGTGAAAACTTGTGAAAAAGGTTATAATTAACCAAATTTTTAGGGGGGATTTTATGCTTTTGAAAGTTTTCTCTATCATCACTTTGATTTTGGCTGTATTATCATCTGGTTGTGGAATGGCTATTCGTTTTCGCTGGGTCGGAGAAATGGATTCTACTCCGCATATAATTTTGGGGTTAATCACATTGGTTTTTATGGTAATCTTAGTGGTTCTCATATTTTTGAAGGCATAGAAATATGAGCAATAATATAGATAAAATCATAAAGCAAATAGCACTAACTGCATCCGCTGGTCTTTTTCTTACAGTATTCTGGATAATTCTCACGATATTTACCATGCCATCAGGGAATGTTCAGGACCAGCTAATGCACTTAAAAAACAACCTGACGCTTTATAGGTGGAGCTTCTTCAACGCATCGTTGATTTCAATTCCCATGTCTGCTCTGATTATTTTGCTTGCCTTTTCAGTAGATAGTTTTAGAGAACACAAATTACTTGACATTTTAAGCGTATTCTGGTTAGCTCCATATATTGTGCTTGTAAGTATCACGTATATATCTCAATATACCCTTTTCCCCAGGCTCTTCGGCTCTAATGCTGATGTTCATCTGATTGAGATGCTCTATTTCTACAATAAAGATTCCTTTGTTTATTTTTTGGATTTGCTTGGCTATGTTTTTCTTTCGCTCAGCGCTATTTTTATTGGCCATAAACTCCTTTTAAGCAGAAACAAGTTTAGAAAAGCTGTTGGCCTTCTCTTCTGGCTTATGGCCCTGTCGGCTTTGACCGGGTTCGCAGGTTATGTAATGGATAATGTGGTTATTGAACAGGGCGTAATGATAAGCGGGGTATTCTCTATCATTTTATTCTTTCTTATCTCGGTTTCAGGAAAAAAGCTGTTTTCACGATAGGAAGAAAATACTTCATTTTTAAACCACTGCACAACCCAAACATGTAAGACATAGAATGGTTATTCTCGGTTTCCTGATCTCGACATTCAGGTTTGCGCTGTTTTTCGATCAAAAATTCTAAGCAAACTCTAAGGTTAGTCTAAGGTTTCTTTAAGGAAGGTCACCTATCATAGTGGTGAAGTTAAACATTCCCCTATGGAGGTGAGTAACATGAAAAAAGGTATTATCGTAACAACGTTGGTAGCGGTTCTCGTTCTTAGTGTGAGTCTTTTCGCTTTTGGTCCTCGCTGGAACGATCAGCAAGCACCTGCAGGAGCACCAGCGGCAGCAAGGGGCGTTTACTCTTGTAGGACAACGGAAAATTTTGAACCCTTGTACCAGCACAGAGATGACAGCGCATATTTCAATGGTGAAGATATCACAATAGAGGGCACCATTGTAGGGGTTGCATACATGCCCACAGAGATCAAGGTAGAAACAGCCGAAGGAATAGTAGAAGTCCACACAGGCCCCATCTGGATGCTGAGTGACATTGAATTAGCGGAAGGACAGAATGTTACAGTAGAGGGTAAATTGGTGACGGTTGATGACGAGAGCTTCGTAGTGCCCTCAAAAATAACGATAGATGGTACAGAGATAGTGCTCAGAGATGCTGATGGTTTCCCAACCTGGATCAAAGGCGCCATGATGAATCGAGCAGCTTATGGAAAAAGTCACAAAGCAAGAGGGAATTACCAGAATACACCACAGCAAGGAAATTACAGGAATGCTCCAAGCACGAGAGGAAACTTCGGTGGTAGAAACAGCCGTGGAACAGGAAACTGCTGGAGATAAATCTCACCCCTCAACGAAACCCGGGAGCAGAAGCTTCCGGGTTTTTTTATATGCATTGCACAAATTTGAAAGGAGAAAAAAACAGCGAAAAAAATATATCCATTTAAAATTAGAGAATTTTTTTCTTTCCCAAGCCTAAATTTGCTATAAACAATCATTTTTTGACTTTTTTGTCCCATGTCATTTTTGATTTAGAAGAGTAATATTTTTTCAGGGAATATACCCTATTAAAGGAGGCGTGCGAAATGCCTGGAAAGAACAAGAAAGAAAAGAAGACCAAGAAAGGCAAAAAAGATGAATAGAAATCTTATTCAAAGAGGTCGCACAAGCGACCTCTTTTTTTTGGAGGGGTGATAGAGGGTATAATCTAAATAAAACGAGGCCACCGGGAGTGATAGCATGAAAGCTGTATTTATTGAAAAACCATACAAAATAGTCATCAAAGAACTTGATGGCCCATCGAAAAAGCAAGGAGAAACTCTTATAGAAGTTCTGGCATGCGGGATTTGTGGTACAGATTTGAAGATTTTCAAAGGCGAAACGCTGGCAACTTATCCTCTCGTACCCGGGCATGAGATTGTAGGAAAAGTTGTGGATTCGGAAGAGTTCGAAAAGGGCATGCTTGTAACAGTTGATCCCAACAAATCCTGTGGTAAGTGTGAATATTGCCGTGAAGGAAAAGTGAACCTCTGCAAAAATCTCTCTGCTGTTGGCGTTACAAGAGCTGGAGGATTTGCTGAATTTTTAAGTGTTGACGATAGTCTGGTATACCCGCTAACACCTAACATATCGATAAAAACAGCTGTATTCGCTGAACCTCTTTCCTGTATTATTAATGGTTTCAATGTTTCCGGCTTTAATTATGTTTCAGATATGGCAGTTATCGGTGGCGGGCCCATAGGTGCCATTGTGGCAATGTTAGCTAAAAGATTTTCCGTAGGGAAAACAGTAATAGCAGAAACAAACAGCAAAAGGCGAGATTTTCTTGAAAGCAACTTCGCATTAGAAACCACTGATTACCTCGACCCAAACAAACATCTTTTCGATGTGGTTTTCGACTGCACAGGAAACCCAAAAGGGATTGAAATTGCCGCTTCTTTGACCAAAATGGGTGGAAGCACAGTGGTTTTTGGAGTAACAGCAAAAGGGGCAAAATCCTCTTTGGAAGCCTTTGAAGTTTACAGAAAAGAGTTGAGGATAACCGGCTCTTTCATCAACCCTTTCACCATGTCAAAAGCCGTAAAAATCCTCAATTCAGGGGAATTCAACTTCGATCCTTTGGTAACAAAGGAACTGTCTCTGGAAGAAACGGTTAGCCATATCAATGGGGATAAAACCGCTGAAATGAAAGCAGTATGGATTAATTCCTGACCCCTGCTACTTATGAGCCAAGAAAGCATGAGATAATAAATAAAACTAATATTTGGAGTGATTGCTTTGAAATACAGTATTGTATATTTTGATCTTGATCACACACTTTTTGATTTTGACAGGACCGAGAGAGAATCACTTGAGGTTGTTTTGGAGAACGCATCTGTGGAAGCGACACCAGAGATGATCAAGAGGTATAAAGAGATAAATGCAACGTTATGGAGCGAGTTTTCAGGCGGAAAATACACCAAAGAGTTCATAGCTGTTGAACGTTTCAAGAGGTTTTTCAGTGAGTTCAAAGTTAACAGGATTTCGCCGGAAGAAGCGAGCACCTTGTTTGTTAAAGAGCTTTCGAAGAGAGGTTATTTCCTGCCCGGAGCCGAAGATTTTCTCAAAAAGCTGAAAGAAGCAGGCCAAAGAATGGCGGTTATTACTAACGGCATTAAAAAAGTTCAGGAAAGCAGAAAACAAGTAGCTAAGCTGGAGCGTTTTTTTGAATTTTTGTTGACTTCAGAAGAAGCAGGAAAGCCCAAACCTTTCCCGGATATTTTTCATCTGGCCGCCAGTAAAAGCGGGGTTCCTCTTGAGGAGTCTGTGTATGTTGGTGACAATCTCGAAACGGATTATGCTGGTGCGAAAAATGCTGGAATTAATTTTATCCTCTATCAGCCAGAGCCTGTTGAAAAAACCAGCGGTCTCGATTTAAAGGTAGCTAGAAATTATGATGAACTTTTCGCATTGCTTGCCGATTGATCATCTATCTGTTTTAGCTTTGCAGGGATATATAACGACAGCATTCCAAGCCCCATTATAACCAGAGCCATACCAACGCTGAATTTGTCCGCCAGAAGCCCTAATATAGGAGCGAGTGCAGCTCCAATTAGAGTTTTTAGCTGTGATTCGGCAGAAAGCCCCGAAGCCATTGTAGTATGCGCAATGGTGTCGCTTAGATAAGCTATGTTCATAGGCCGCCTTGCGTTTTCAACAACAAAGAGCAAGATAAAGAGCAGAATAGATACGATTCTTAACGTGCCGCTATCAAAGACCCCTGCTAAGATTATCGCAAAAGCCCCAAGTATGTAGGTAATATTGAGAGCCTTTTCTTTGCTTCCAAAGAGCTTTGAAACTTTCCAGGCGCTTCTTGAAGCATAGCTTGTAAGCAAATACAGAACGAAATACACTAACCCCACTACGATGGATGTGCGCTTCTGGGTTGAAAGGAATGTAAAGAGTGGCAATGCCAGAGCTGTACTTTCGAGAATTGGCTGAAGATATTCTTTTACTGTTTTGTAGAAAGAGTCAAAAAGAGCTGAGTTGAATAGCCCTTTTAGCGAGTAGCGGTGTTTGAAGATCTGAAAGAAAGCCTTTATGGATTCCTCTTTGGAGGTTTTTTTGATATCCCCATCAAGAGCTTTAGGATACGTAGCAAGATTCAGCAGGTTGATAATGTAGGGAACAACAGCAACAAGAAAGACCATCTTATATGTTCCGCTGTAAAACACCAGTGCTGCTGCTATAAGGGAATTTATTGCAGAACCCAGCTGAGAAAAAGACCTTGTGGCACCATAGTATTCGACTTTTTTGTCTTCCTGACCGGTAAGGCGCAGATATTCCAGAATCATCGCTTTGTGTGTTCCTGTCCTGAAAGCCTCTCCAAGGGCAAATAATACCATAGAGCCAATATACACGTAAAAATTAGGGAAAAAGTAAAAAGACAAAAAGGATACAATGTATGAAACCATCGAAAGCACCATGGAAATGCGCCTGCCGTAAAGGTCAGCGATAATCCCTGTAGGCAGTTCCATGAAGTTTATAGCTATTTCTCTCACCGAAAAGAGGGTTCCTATTTGTAAAAAAGAGAGACCCTGTTCCCTGAAAAAGAGGATAATAAAGGGCTCAAAGAACCTGAGATTTTTAAGAAAGCCGTAGCTTGCAAATTTCACAAACTGCGTATCCTTTTTCAAGCCGCCTACCCCCAAATAAGAGGCTCTATTTTCCAAAAAGTATATTTATCAATTCAGAGATCCCTTTTCTTGTTTTGGCGGAAACGGGCACGATAAGCGGAGAGCCCCATGTCTCTAATTCTTTCCTGAAACTATTTAACATCTTTGAGAGCTGATTTCCTGAGAGTTTGTCTGTCTTCGTGAGAACAGCGACAAAGGGAATAGAATAATACTGAATCCACTGGAGCATCTCCAGATCTTTTTTTTGAAGATTGTGCCTGGAGTCCAGCAACAGAGCAATAAGATTCAGATTTGGCCTTGATTTGAAGTAATCTGTAATTAACGCTTGCCAGCGCTTAATTTCCTGATGGGAAGCCTTTGCATAACCATAACCCGGTAAATCGACAAAAAAATGTTTTGAGTTGATCAAGTAGAAGTTTACAGAACGTGTTTTCCCTGGAGTTGAGCTTGTGTGGGCAAGCCCCCTCCTGAATATAGCATTCAGGAGGGTGGATTTTCCCACGTTTGACCTTCCTACAAAAGCTATTTCACGCTCTTTAGGCTCTGGGTAATCTCCGGGTTTGAACACTGTTTTGTACAATTCAACGGATTTTATGAGCACCTAAATCAGAGCCTCCTTGAGCACTTCATCAACTTCGTTTACAAATACGAATTTCAATGCTCCCTTTATTTCATCAGGGACTTTCTCGAGGTCTTTTTTGTTTGCCTTTGGCAATATTACAGTTTTTATACCAGCCCTGTAAGCGGCCATGAGCTTTTCTTTCAATCCACCAATGGGAAGGACCTTTCCCCTGAGCGTTATTTCACCCGTCATGGCAACATCATGCCTTACAGGACGTTTAGTCACAGCTGAAATTATTGCGGTCAGCAATGTTATTCCTGCCGAAGGCCCATCTTTTGGGACAGCGCCTTCGGGCACATGTATATGGAAATCGGTGTTTTCAAAAAACCCGTTGTATTTCTTCTGGTTACACTCTTTGCGTGCAAGGCTGAGGGCTATTTGAGCAGATTCTTTCATTACATCTCCAAGTTGACCTGTTGTGATGAATTTGCCTTTTCCACCCGGCACAGGCAGGACTTCTATATACATGATTTCACCACCAACAGCTGTCCAGGCAAGCCCTGTAACAACACCGACCTCCGGTTTTTTTCTAAAGTCGCTATCAGCAAACCGTGGGACTCCAAGGAATTCTTCAAGGTTCTTTATGCTAACTTTTACGCTTTTGGCACCTTCTGAAAGTCTTAAAGCTGCACGCCTTATAACCTTTGCAAGGCTCCTGTCAAGTTTCCGGACACCAGCTTCCCTTGTGTATTCACGGATAATTCTCTTTATAGCGCTCTGAGTGATACTCACCTTTTTGTTGTTGAGAGAGTACTCTTCATAAAGCTTTGGAAGAATATAGTCTTTGGCGATATGTAATTTTTCGGTATCAGTGTAACCCGCGATCTCGATTACTTCCATTCTGTCCAGTAAAGCAGGCGGTATTGTATAAAGCACATTTGCTGTGGTTACAAAGAGAACCTTCGATAGGTCAAAGGGCAGCTCAAGAAAGTGGTCAGTAAAGCTGCTATTTTGCTCAGGGTCAAGTACTTCAAGGAGAGCCGATGCCGGGTCGCCTTGAAAGCTGATGCCCATTTTATCCACTTCATCTAGTACGATTACTGGATTTTTTACACCGAGTTTGCTTATTGTCTGGATAATCCTTCCCGGTAGAGCTCCCACATATGTTCTGCGATGTCCTCTGATTTCAGCCTCATCGCGCATGCCGCCCAGAGAGATCCTTCCGAATTTTCTGCCCATTGATTCAGCGATAGACCTTCCAAGGGAGGTTTTCCCCACACCCGGTGGCCCTACAAGGCAGAGTATGGGCGCTCTTAGATTTTCAGAGAACTTTCTTGCAGCCAAAAATTCAAGAATGCGTTCTTTGACATCCTCGAGCCCGTAATGATTCTTATCGAGGAATTTCCTTACTTTCAGGATATCGATATTGTCGCCGGTTTCCTCGTACCATGGGAGCTTTAGTATCCAATCGAGGTAGGTTCTTATTACGGTTGCCTCTGCTGAATATGGAGACATCTTTTCCAACCTTGCGATTTCATGTTCCGCTTTTTCGATTACCTCCTTTGGATACTTCCCTGTTGCGAGCATCTCTTTGAGCTCTTTTATTTCGGCGTCTTCCTCGCCTTCGAGCTCTTCCTGAATGGCTCTCATTTTTTCCCTGAGGTAATACTCTTTTTGGTTCTGTTCGATTTTTTCTTTGACCCTCCGCTCGAGTTCTTCTTCAAGCGAAAGTATTTCGACTTCACGAGTGAGAAGTTCCATTAACAATTCCAGCCTTTTTCGTGGCGAAACCTCTTCCAGCAATGCTTGTTTCTCTTCGAGCTTTAAGGGGAGGATAGAAGCTACGAAGTCAGCGAATTTATCCGGGTTTGAGGTATCGTCTAAGGCAAGCGTCGCCTCATCCGGAAAGCGCCTGCTAAGGTTGACATATTTCAAAGCAAGCTCTCTTACTTTCCTTATAAGGGCTTCAAGAGTTTTGGTGGCTTTGAACCTCGGTTTCATTACTTCAACCTTTAACATAAAAGCCCTTTCTTGCTCTATGACCTCCACGGTTTTTGCCCTTACCAATCCTTCAACCAATATCTTGTAGTTCCCATCGGGCATTTTCATGAGCTGAACAATTTTTACCACTGTCCCGACTTTGTACAGGTCATCGGCGGACGGATTTTCTTCTTTTATATCTTTCTGCGAAACCAAAAAGAGCAGCTGGTTGAATTTTGCAATAGACTCCTCCAGAGCGGTGAGGGATTTTTCGCGTCCCACGTACAGCGGCATCACTGCTGATGGGTATATAAGCATGTTTGTTCTTGTGGCTATTGCGGGCAAGATTTTAGGTATAGCCACTTTCTTGTCTGAACCGCTTGCGGCTTCTTCGAGTATCTGGAATTTTTGACTCACGCTTTCACCTCCTATCAGTGCTATGAGTTTTGTCTTTGTCCCTTTTAAGGTCTGAAAGAATCTCAGCCAGGATATGGGTGAGCCTTTCCGAGTGAGTTTCTATTTTCAGTTTTCTTTTCAACTCATTCTCATAGTATAGACATATTTTTAGCGTTTCTGTTCTTGAAATCTTTAGCTTTTCAGGCCACTCAATAGCGAGAATTGAATTTTCATCGAGCAATTCCTCAAACCCCAAATCCTCTATTTCATCTTCACTATCGAGTCTGTAAAAATCAGCATGAATGAGCTGTAACCGGGGGCCGGGATACATGTTAACAAGCGTGAAAGTGGGGCTTCTTACATAATCAGGAGCAATGCCCATGCCCTCAGCCAGCCCTTTCACAAAAGTGGTTTTGCCTGTTCCGAGATTCCCATAAAGTAGCAAAATCTCTCCGCCTGTAAGGTTTAATCCCAGGAGTTTGCCTATTTTTCTTAAAGTTATTTCGTCTATGTTTCCCAGTTCATAGATCTTTTTATCGCTTCTTTCCACCTGTGATATTCTTCCTCCATTTCCCGACCCTTTGGTGTGAATTCTATCTCTGTCTTTCTTTTGTCTTTCAGAGATGATTCATCCCAGAGTCCCACTGCGATTCCGGCGAGCATAGCAGCCCCAAGAGCCGTTGTCTCCTTAATCAAGGACCTATCTACCGGAATTCCCAGTATTCTTGATTGCAAATCCATGAGAAAATTATTGCGTGTCATGCCTCCATCTACCAGTAACCTCTTTATTTTTATGCCAGTTTCCTTTTCCATGAGTTCCACTATGTCTCTCGTCCTGAAAGCAACGTATTCTAAAACGGCCCTTACAATATGGGCTTTTGTCGTTCCGCGAGTTAATCCCACGAACAACCCGCGAGCTGTTGAATCCCAATAAGGTGCACCCAGCCCTGCAAGAGCACCAGAAAAGTATACCCCACCATTGTTTTCTGCTTGTTTTGCAAGTGTTTCAGTTTCCTCAGCCGTTGATATTATTCCCAGGCCATCTCTTAGCCATTTGACAAGTGCTCCCGATGCGAAGATAGACCCCTCCACAGCATAGGTAATCTCGTTTTTTATCTTCCAGCCAATAGTCGTCAGGAGCCCATTTCTGGAGAATTTCGGTGCATTTCCTGTGTTCATCAGAAGGAAAGACCCCGTTCCGTAAGTGCATTTCATGTCTCCGGGGTTAAAAGCGCTTTGACCAAAAAGAGAAGCCTGCTGGTCACCTGCTATTCCCCCGATAATAGGACCATAGATAGAACTGCAAAGCTGTGCAGAAGAGTCCACCACTTTTGGCAGGAACTCACGTTTTATAGAAAACAAATCAAGCAATTCCTGATCCCAGTCAAGCTCATTTATGTTAAAGAGCATGGTTCTCGAAGCGTTCGAATAATCGGTAATGTGCATCTTTTCTGGCGTTAAATTCCAGATTAACCATGAATCTATCGTGCCGAATCTTAGAGTTCCTCGCTCTGCTGCGGCTTTCACTTCTTGAACATTTTCGAGCATCCATTCCATTTTAGTTGCCGAAAAATAAGGATCGGGTCTTAGCCCGGTTTTTGAATGAATTAGTTCTTCATGGCTTTTTTTCAATTCTTCAGCTCGGTTGCTTGTCCGCCTGCATTGCCATACAATTGCGTTGTAAAGAGCTTTACCGCTTTCAGCATCCCATGCAACCACAGTTTCTCTCTGGTTTGTAATGCCTATGGCTTCAATTTCTTTGAAAGAAATCCGTGCATCTTTTACCGCTTTTTCGATGCAGGACATGGCGGTAAGAACTATATCATTGGGGTTGTGCTCGACCCATCCGGGCTTTGGATAAATCTGCTCAAATTCTTCCTGCGCTACCGCGACCTGATAGAGTTCTTCGTCGAAAAGTATTGCCCTGGTGCTGCTAGTCCCCTGATCGATTGTTAGAACGTAACCCATTTGATCACCCCTGTAAAATAAATTTCCTTTTCAGCTTTATTGCGTCGTATTGGCAAACCTCATGACAAACGTAGCATTTTATGCATTTTGAATAATCAATCTTCTGTTTCTCAATTGAAATAGCTGAAGCAGGACATCGCATTTCGCATTCTTTGCACCTGATGCAATTTCTTCCGTCAATGAAAGGAACTCTTGATACTAATCTTGAAAGCAAAGAAGATTTGCTTATTAACCGGATTCCATCAGGAAGCTTTAAATGTATTGGTTTTGGAGAATCTCCTTGCAATTCATATTTCGGAGTAATTCCCAGCCTTCTGGCATAAAAAATCGTCGGGACCATTTCAGCGGGGACCTCGTACAGCTGAGAAATGGCATCATCCAGAGCGAACCCGTTTTTGCTGACTGCGACGATTCCAAAGTTTACCGCTTTCCCATTGGCAGGTCCATTTCCATGCATTCCTACTACACCATCGAGAATGTTTAACTTCGGATTTATAATTTCATGAAGCTCAATAAGCATCTTCGCGAAGCTTTCCCTTGAAACTGCCTTTATATGCCAGAGCTGCTTTCCCGAACCCACTATACAACCAAAAGTATTTTTCACTGCCAGAGTTAAAGTCATGAGTGAATGCGTTTTCAACTTTGGCAGATTTACAACGGAATCCGCCTCCAGCACCTGCTTGGCTATTTTGAATTCTCTCCGGGTATTGTAAGAGGTTTCTGATTTTTTGGGATCGGTGAACGTTACAAGTTCAACCCCATATTTTTTGCAGACCTCTTCGATGCCGCTTTTAGCAGCAGCTTTCCGGGTGTTGCCACTTACAGGGCTATCGCCAACAGATAAACGCAATCCCATATCCTGAAAGAGCTCTATAACTGCTGAAAGAAAAAGGGGATGTGTAGTTACAGCGGCTTCAGGCTCTCTCCCGGTTAGCAAATTCGGTTTCAGAAGAACTTTTTCACCCCTTGTAAAAAGGTTTTCAATCCCCAGATTTTCAAAACTTTCCTGGAGCTTTTCCTTTACGAATGAATAATCCGGACAGCGCTTAATTATCACTCTGGTCATGCTTTCCGTTCTCCACATTATTTTTTTGATCTTTGGGGTATATTACCCTTTTTTTTCGGTGCCTGTCATCTATGACACACTTTACGCCTTCTGGGAGCTCAAAGATATTTTTGGAGAGCACCTCGATTATTAGATCTTCAGGAAGCGAAGTGATAACCCACAGATCGCTTAGATAGATCCTTTCAGCGCTTCTTATCGGTGCCTTTTGTAATGCCGAGGCGATACCCTTTACCAGGCTTTCTTCTATTTTTGGTTTTTCATTGTTTGGTTCAAGATTCATAAAGCACCTCCATGTTGAGGGTAGTTTTTGTGCTATATTGTTACTAGCTCGATAATAATTATACCTTAAAAGGTGGTGATTGCCCTGAAAAGAAACGCGCTTCCAATTGAATTAAGGCACAGACTCCATATGTATCCTGAAGGCGGGCACAAGGAATTCAAAACGAAGAGCATACTGTTACAGTTTATTGGCGATCTAAATTGTGAAGAATTAAAGATTTACGAAATACTCGAAACCGCCATTTTGGTCGAATACACATCAAATGCAGGTAAGCCTTATGCGCTTTTCAGGGCTGACATGGATGCCCTTCCAATTGAAGAAAAAACCGGTGTGGAATTTCATTCAAGGCATAGAGGCTGGATGCACGCTTGTGGTCACGATGTACACATGGCCGTGCTTTATGGACTTATACAAAGAGTTTGCAAAAACCTCCCTGATAGAAATGCGCTATTTCTCTTTCAGCCGGCAGAAGAAGGGCCGGGAGGGGCAAAGCCAATTTTAGAAACGGGTATTTTTGAAGGTTATGATATAAGCGCTGCTTATGCTTTGCACGTCAACGCGGAATTTGACCTGGGCACTGTCGCTTCAAAAGAAGGAGTAATTTTTGCGAGCCCAACGGAATTTGAAGTTGTCTTTCGTGGAAAATCCGCACATGGTTCAACGCCTTACAAAGGCAAGGATACTATATTGCCCGCTGCTCAGTTTGTTCAGAGCCTTTATGCTTCTCTGCCCATGATTCTTTCAAAGGATGCGCCTCATGTGCTTAGTATAGGGAAAATCGCCGGCGGGCAGAGAAAAAACATCATAGCTGACTATACGGAGCTTGAAGGCACGTACAGAGTAATGAGAATGTCTGACAAGGACAAAATCGATACACTTATGGCGCGCCTTGTGAAAGAGCTTTCTGATTTCTGGGGTATCGATGGAAGTTTAAATTTTTTGGCGCATTATCCAACCGTTGTAAATTCTAAAAAGCTCGTAGAAAAATTAAAAGCGGTCGCCAGAAAAAGTGGTTTAAAGTTCATCAAGTGTGAGCCGAAGCTGACAGGTGAGGATTTTGGATTTTTCAGCCACAAATATCCCTCACTTCTATACTGGTTAGGATGTGGAACAGAAGGGATGCGCCATGACCTGCATACACCGGAATTTTTGCCATCAGATGAGGTTATAGAAGAAGGTATAATGTGCATGTATAATTTGCTTTCAGGCGGGGAGTGAAAACTCTGGAATTTGTTGTGATCGATACTGAAACCACCGGATTGAGCCCTTATAAGGGAGCAAAGCTCATAGAAGTTGCCGGAATGGTGGTTGACAAAGACTGGAACATCAGGGAAGATATGGCCTTTCATTCAATGATTAATCCCGGGGTTCCCGTGCCTATTTTCATCACAAAGCTAACAGGAATTAACAATCGTATGGTAAAAGATGCCCCTTCAGCTGAAGAGGTATTACCTGAATTTTTCCGCTTTATATCAGGGCGTGTGCTCGTTATTCAAAACGCCCCTTTTGACCTCTCCTTCCTGAATTACTATGCAGAAAAACTTGATTTGCCGAGAATTACAAACCCAGTTATAGATACCATCAGGCTTTCAAGAAAACTTTTCAGTGGCAGGCACAATCTTGATCTCATTCTTGCAAGGCTCAATATCCTTGCAGAGGACAGGCATAGGGCACTTGGGGATGTAATTTTAACAGCAAAGGCTTTTGTGAAAATGGCAGCCATGATAGGGGAGGAAGAAATCTTCAAATTGGCTTCTCGAAAAGCATTTCACGGAAAACCCAGATCATAAAAATTAGCTTAGATCCCTTCTTATCACTTATTATCAGAGTTGCAAATATACTATATATTGTGTTATTATGATTTTCGTTATCAATTTATAGTTGTTATGGGGGTGTAAAAATGCTGCGCGTTAGAAAAAGAAATGGCACACTTGCCGATTTTGATCTTTCAAAAATCAGCCTTGCAATCAAAAAAGCTTTCGAGGCGACTTCGGCTTCATATACGGATGAAATCATCGAAAGAATTAGCTTGAGGGTGTTCTCCGACTTCCAGGACAAGATTATAGACAGCATTATAGATATTGAAGATATACAGGATTCTGTTGAAAAAATCCTTGAAGACCTTGGTTTCAACAAAGTGGCAAAGGCATATATTCTTTACAGGAAGCACCGTGAAAAGCTCCGGAATTTGAATACCTCAATGCTGGATTTTTCAGCCACAGTCAACGATTACCTTAAGCAAAAAGACTGGAGGGTAAACGAGAACAGCACGGTAACTTACTCAATAGGTGGTCTTATTTTACACAACAGCGGCACTGTGACTGCCAACTACTGGTTAAATGAAATATATGACCCTCAAATTGCAGAAGCCCATAGAGAAGGAGACCTGCACATTCATGACCTGTCAATGCTTTCCGGATATTGTGCAGGCTGGAGCCTTCAGCAATTAATAGAGGAGGGACTTGGCGGAGTCCCGGGAAAAGTATCTTCAAAACCAGCGAGGCACCTTTCGACTCTGGCAAACCAGATGGTGAACTTCCTTGGAATACTACAGAACGAATGGGCAGGAGCTCAGGCTTTCAGTTCCTTCGATACATATCTCGCTCCCTTTGTGAAAGTCGACAGCCTTTCTTATAAGGAAGTCAAGCAGTACATACAATCCTTTGTATTTGGCGTCAATACCCCAAGCCGATGGGGAACCCAATCACCTTTCTCCAATATCACCCTTGATTGGACTGTTCCCAAGCGCCTGAAAGATAAACTCGCGATAGTCGGTGGTGAAGAGCAAGATTTCACCTATGGTGATTGCCAGAAGGAAATGGATATGATTAACAGAGCATTCCTTGAGATAATGATGGAAGGAGATGCCAATGGGAGGGGATTTCAATATCCAATTCCCACATATAACATAACCAGAGATTTCGATTGGGAAAATCCCAACGTTGAATTGCTCTTTACAATAACAAGCAAGTACGGGACACCGTACTTCCAGAATTTCATAAATTCTGACCTCAACCCCGAAGATGTGCGCTCTATGTGCTGTCGCTTGCAGCTGAATAAGAAAGAGCTCCGCAAAAGAGGTGGTGGGCTTTTTGGCTCTGACGAATTTACTGGCTCAATTGGGGTTGTAACAATCAACCTGCCAAGAATTGCGTATTTGAGCAGCAGCGAAAGGGAATTCTTCAAAAAGCTTGCAAGAATGATGGATCTTGCGAGTAGGAGCCTTGAAATAAAGCGTGAAGTGGTTGAAAAACTCAATGATGCTGGCCTTTATCCCTATACAAAACGCTATCTGAAAAACTTCGACAATCACTTTTCGACCATTGGCCTTGTCGGGATGAATGAAGCCTGCTTGAATGCCGGGTGGCTCAAAAAGCCGATATATGTAGAAGAGGCAAGAAATTTTGCATTAAGGGTACTCGATTTCATGAGGAATAGGATGGCCGATTACCAGGAAAGCACAGGGAACCTGTATAACCTGGAGGCAACACCGGCTGAATCCACATCTTACAGACTGGCTAAAATAGACAAAGAGAAATTCCCGGATATTATTACAGCCGGTACTGATGTGCCCTATTACACAAATTCTACCCATCTGCCCGTAAATTATGAAGTCGATATTTTTACGGCGCTGGATTTGCAGGAAGAACTTCAAATAAAGTATACTGGAGGTACCGTGTTCCATGCTTTTCTGGGTGAAAGCATTACTGATTGGGAAGTTACCAGAGAGCTCGTGAAAAAGATTTCAGAGAATTACAGGATCCCATATTTCACTATTTCTCCGACATATTCTATTTGCCCGACTCATGGGTATATAAAAGGGGAAGTTTACCGCTGTCCAAAGTGCGGAAAGGAAACAGAAGTGTATTCGAGAATAACAGGATATTACAGGCCTGTACAGCACTGGAACAAAGGTAAAAAAGAAGAATTCAAAAACAGAAAAACTTTTAATGTTTTCAGGGGGGAAGTAGATGGATTTCGCAGGATGGCGCGAAGTGAGCATGGTGGATTATCCGGGGAAAATAGCGCTGACTCTCTTTACCTCAGGTTGTAACTTTGATTGCCCTTATTGCCACAACGCGGAATTGAAGAAAAGAGTAGAGCACACTCTAAAAGAAGAAACTGTCTTTGATTTTATCGATTACCGAAGGAAGGTTTACGATGCAATTGTCGTCACGGGAGGGGAGCCTTCCCTTTATGGATATGAGTTGATTGATTTTTTTATAAGGATTCGAAAATATTTCCCGGAGAAATTGCTTAAAGTCGACACAAATGGTAGCAATCCGGATTTCATTGACAGAATGTACGGAGTTGTAGATTTTGTGGCACTTGACATAAAGGCCCTTGATTATTCTTCCTTTTCGAACACGAGTTTTTATACCATAGTTGAAAGCCTTGAATCCATAAAGCATTTTTTGGATTATGAAATCAGGCTAACCATGTATCCGCCTTTAATCAAGCAGGAAGACTTGCCGAAATATGTTAAGCTATTAAAGGGTGTGAAAAGGGTAGCGGTTCAACAATACAAACCCGTTGATTCGATAAATCCCTATGATATGAATGTCCTGGAGAACTTCGTAAAGGCTTTGAAGCCTTACGTAAATCAGGCTTATATTAAGTTCTGATGGAGGTGGATTGATGAATTTCACAATACCAGGCGCCGAAAAGGCGTCCTTTTTGACGGAAAAGGATGTTCTTGAAGTATACGCAGGAGATTTGGCTTTCAGGTATCGTTTGGAAAAGTCAAAGGGAATTGCGCTTGTCTTCATTGCAATCAAGAACCTTTCAAAAGAGGCAAAAAAACTGGGCAGCTTTAAAATTGCGGAAATTTCTGAAATAGAAGGACCTATGTATCTCAATAACTGGCAATCATGGCTACCTTACAAGCGTTTCGATACGCCTCCGAACCTTTCAGGCTTTGCGGAATTTGCGCAAACGAACGAGATTTCTCTTTTAACCGCTTCACCTGTCCCGGAGCTTTTAATAAATGGGATTGTACCAAGCGACTATTTTATATCGGGAGATGATTTTCTTATAGGAGCTCTGGCTTCCAGGATATCACATCCGTACTTCATCTGGGACAAAAATACTGAAACCATAAAGGTATACGTTGAATTGTTTGGAAAGCCTCTTGAACCCGGGAACGAGATAGAGCTTGAACCTTTTGCCATTTTTAAAGGCAAATACAATGAAAATGTTGAAAGATATGCCTTAAAGCTTTCTGAATACAACGATGTTAACTTTAAGCCCTTTGAAGGTATTGGCTGGTGCAGCTGGTATAACTACTTCACAGAAATAGATTTTGATGAACTGAGCAAGAATATTTCGCTGCTCAAGGTTTTAAAGGAAAAAGAAAAAATACCCTATACACTCATTCAGCTCGATGATGGCTATCAAAAAGATATAGGTGATTGGACAGCGACTAACGATAAGTTCCCTTCCCTGGAAAAAATCGCCGGGACGATTAAGGAAAATGGATTCACAGCGGGAATATGGCTTGCACCCTTCAGCGTATCAGAAACTTCCAGTACCTTTCGAAAACATCCGGATTGGCTTGTAAAAGATTCGACGGGCAAGCCTAAAATTGTATATAAAAACTGGAATAAGAACATATATGGACTCGATTTGACCCATCCAGAGGCGCTGGCTTTCTTAGCTGAAACTTTCAAGAAGATAGAAAGTGCGGGATTCAAATATTTCAAAATTGATTTTCTTTTTGCCGGTCTAATTCCAGGTATCAGGCATGATACGAACGCAACTCCTGTTGAAGCTTACCGCAAGGGAATGGAAACTATAAAGACTGCTGTTGGAGAAGAAGCTTTTATCCTTGGATGCGGAGCACCTCTGTTGCCAAGCATCGGATTCGTTGATGGCATGAGAGTAGGGGCGGATACCGATCCAGAGTGGAAAGAACACTTGCCCGATTTAGGCTTCCCGAGTGCAAAATACGCTATCAGGAATCCATTGACGCGCTATTTCATGAACATGAGCCTGTGGCATAATGATCCAGACACAATGATATTAAGGCATACTGCCAAACTATCCGAGAATGAGAGAGAGCTATATGCAACGGTATGTGGATTGCTGGATAATATGCTTCTTCAGAGCGACGACATGGCTCAGGTTGATGAGAAAGGTATAGCCCTTTTAAAAAAAGCCTCACAGCTATTGGGGGGGCGACCCCGGGTTTATCAAACAGGCGAAGAAAGCTTTGTGATCGCCGTAAAGGGAGGCTCACATTATAACAGCATCGGGATTGTAAACCTCGGGGATTCCGTTGCTAATATAAAAATTCCTGATGATGCATTGAATTGGTCCGGGGTAAAACTTGAGAAGGTCAATATCGAAGTTGGATCACGCTCCATTGCATTGTTTAAATCGCCTTCCAGAGCAGTTGAAATGAGAAAAGATACCAAATACAAAGATGATGGCAGACAGGTAAATTACTACGAAGAAAGCTAACGAAAGTTTGTTTTTTCTGGAAATAACCGCTCTTGTTAACAAGAGCGGTTATCTTTTTTTCTCACCAATATGAATTGATCCGATTTCGATAATTTCGCTGATATGCTCATCACAGATGGAATACCTTATAAACTTTCCTTCACGTTTTGACTTAACCAATCCATGGTGTTTCAATGTCCTCAATTGGTGTGAACATGCAGATTGGTTTAACCCTACCAATTCAGAGATTTTTTTCACGCATTTTTCTCCGTCCATGAGGACATGTAAAATCTTTAATCTCGTTGGATCCACGAAAACAGAAAAAAAGTCTGCAAGTTCTTGGTAATACCGGTGCTCAGTATCAAAGTCAGGGGTAACCCTTTTGGATGGAATAGTATCAACTCCTTTTAAATGGGATAAGCAAAAAGATTGATTATTAAAAATTATAACATTTATATGCTCATATGCTCATGAATATAAGACAATGAACATGAAAAATGTTTACAAGATAAAAAAGCAGCCCGCTATATAACCACAGGATATGAGCAAAAGTATTTAATTTCGGTCTGACCCCCAATAATGAGACAAGGGTTAACGAAATCAAGCTTTAACGGATTGAATCATGGAAATGCTACGACATTTCTTAAAAGCTTGTGGTGTCATGTATTTCAAAGAACCATGTGGTCTGAGATTGTGATAGAAATTCATGTACACCTGGTATTTCTTGTAAACGTCTTCCGCATTCTCAAATGTATTCATGGATACGAATTCTTTTTGTACA
>NZ_JFHK01000021.1 GCF_001636545.1 Kosmotoga arenicorallina S304
GATGTAGGATAAAATAAAGGAGGCAGTCAGGAGGAAGAGAGGAACAGAGTTGCGATTAGCCAAAGAGCTACAGTTACTCAGAATCCCTCTTCCATCCTGGGAGTACTAGAGGGTCAATAGTAGGATATCCGGGGAAACCCAGGAACGCTACATCGGTTAACCAGTACTCGTTGACTGCACAATGTTTTCTGGAGGAATTGACATGGATGTTGTGGGAATTGATTGGGCATGGGACTTTCACATCTGTTATTCCATCGAGAAGGACAAGGTTTGGAGAATCAAAGACAACGAAGTGGGTTACAAGGAATTACTCAATGAAGTATCCAGAGAAGCTGTTTTTGTCATTGAAGAGAGTTTCAACAGGATAAGCGATTTTCTGCTTTCCGAAGGAAGAGAAGTTTATCTCTTGCCACCGAAAAGGTCGAAAGAAGCCCGGGGCTATCATTCCAACGGGATAAAGACAGATTCACTCGATGCCAGGAGCATTGCACTGACATACAGTGAACATCCGGAATACTGTATAAGGGCGAGAAACAACGAAGAAGGCAGGTCATTCAGGGAACAGTTGAGAGCTTACAGGTATTACAAAGACGAAGCCTCCAGATTGAAGAACAAATTGCACAACGAATTACACGATCATTTCCCGGAGTTTGTCGAAGAGATGGGTAACTGGACAAAGAACAAGGGGAAAATTCTTCTGCTCAGCATCACGAATGAACTCAAGAACCTCTCTATTGAAGAGATACACAGCCACTTCAAAGAGAACCAGATAGCTTTCACGAACTCGTTGAGGGAGAAGGTAAAAGCACTCAAAAAGAGGGAATGGCATATTACAAAATACACCCTCATGATGGTGGCAAATGCTGCCAGACACCTTCTCGAAGTGGAAAGAGGAAAGCAGGAAATGAAAAAGGAAATGGAAAGGAATTTGAAAGAATCGAAATACAGGGTGATATTGAGCCTGCCGGGAGTGGGAGTAGTAACGGGCGTAGCACTGGTGGCGGCATTTCTCAACCACGAATTTAAGAATTACAGGAACTTCCAGAAATACTGCGGGACAGTGCCTGTAATAATACAAGGCGGGAACTACCACAAATGTGTGATGAGGAAACACTGTGACAGGAACCTGAAAGGGGTTCTGCATATGATGGCACTGAGTGCAGTGAACGAGGGATCGTGGATGAGGGGATATTATGCCAGGAAAATAAAGGAGGGCAAGTCCTTTGGACATGCCCTCAGAGCATTGGCGAATACCCTCGTCAAGATAGCCTTCGCCATGCTAAAAGGCTTGAAAGCCTACGATGAGGAACTCTTTTTGTCCTCGCGTGGGAACAAGAGCCCTCAGTCAAATTATACAACAAAAACAAGCACGCAGGGAACTGAAAGAAGGACAGATGAAAGGTTCTCCCTGCTTGATTCTGCTGCTCAAACAAACTGCCATTTGGGAACGGATTCAGGCAGATTGTCTCCTTGACTTGACATAGTAGGTGAGTGAAGCGATGAAAACAGCTATGCTGAGCTAAGGCTCAGGCTTTGCGTCTGCGCCGGTGGTGTCGTTGTAGGTTGTGGGTTGTGCGTCAGAAATTTTATGTTTGCCTTCCGTAAGGATTGGACAAAATCATACAACCTACAACCAACCACTTACAACTGAGAAATGTGAGAACTGAGTAACGAGATTCGAGGCACGTGAAAAAACTTAAAGATATGTTTGAAACAAATATTACTCGTTACTCGAACGGCGCCCCTCGTCTTTTTAACTGCTTTGTACTCCTCGTACCATCAACCGTCGTTTCACCAGCTGACGCACCATCAATTGTCGTATTACCAGCTGTCGCTCAATCATTTTCGCCTTTCAGCCCAATTGTTGTATAATTTCTCTTGTGAGTGCTTTATGAAGGAGATGTAACCTTGACCCCGGAAATGATTTTGTCCTTTATCATTTTTCTAATTGCTTATGCTTTCCTGGCTACTGAAAAGGTTCATAGAACCCTTATTGCCCTTTTTGGTGCAGTAGCAATGGTCTTTCTTGGGATATTCCATGACCCCGCCAGCATATACAGCGAATACATAGATTTCAACACGGTTTTTCTGCTTATTGGTATGATGACTTTTGTAAGCGTCATAAAAAAGAGCGGTATTTTTGAATTTTTAGGGCTTGAAGCTTTGAAATTTTCCAAAGGTAACATGTTGAAGCTATATATATATATTTTGTTATTATAGTAGCCCTTACGTCCGCAGTCCTGGATAATGTCACCACGATTCTTGTCATGCTTCCTATAACCCTGGCTGTCGCTGACACAACAGGTATTGATCCGATACCCTTTATCTTTGGCGAAATATTCGCCTCGAATATTGGTGGGGCAGCTACATTAATCGGTGACCCACCAAACATCATGATAGGGTCTGCTGCAAAACTCCATTTCAGCGATTTTGTATTAAACCTTGGTCCGGTGTTGTTCGTGATATTTATAACAGTTAACTTTTTTTTGGTCCTTGCATTTAGAAAGACGCTAACAAAAAAAGTTGACAGCGTCCTTCTGAAACAATCCGGCAGCCCTATAACGAATAGAAGGCACTTTTACATTTCTATTATCCTGATCATAATTACCATTATTCTATTTATTTTTCAGGAAACGCTTGGTTTTGAGAGTTCTTTCATTGCATTGATGATTGCTTCTGTATCGCTTTTGTCAATGAGGCCAAAAGAAGTCGAGAAAACACTGGAAGAAGTTGAATGGTCAACAATACTCTTTTTTGTTGGCCTCTTCATAATGGTGGGTGCTCTCGAAGAAACTGGCTTCCTCGAATATCTTGCAGGGCATATACTTGCTCTCTCCCGTGGTTCTTTTCAGCTAGCAAAAGTCTTTGTGGTGAATATTTCAGGATTCGCTTCAGCCTTTGTTGATAACATTCCCTATACAGCAACCATGATTCCGGTGATAGAATCCATGCAAAAACTAAACCCGGATGTATTCGGTAATCTCGAACCCATGTGGTGGTCATTATCTTTGGGAGCCTGCCTTGGAGGAAATGGAACTGCCATCGGTGCATCAGCAAATGTTATTGGACTGGCACTTCTTAAAAAATATTATGGGAAAGAGATAAGTTTCATTGAGTTTTTCAAATATGGAATGGTGGTTCTTTTGATAAGCCTTATTATTTCAACGGCGTTTCTTTTATTCTTTTTGTGATACTTTTTGCCTTCCCGATTACGGTGATTCAAAACGACCAATCCGGAAATCCGTTAAGCTTCCTTTTGGCAGATGTGATAAAATCATTTGGTGTATATTTTTCAGACACATTTTATTTACATCTACTGAAAAGCTAATTTTCAAAGAATAAATATTTTCGGGAGGTAAGGGAATGGAAAAGATTCTTGTCACTTTTCCCGCGCCAAGCATGGCAAAGATCCTGTTGAAAGAATACGAAACAGTTTATAACGAGGAAGAACGCGTTCTTTCGAAAGATGAAATAATAGAGCTGGGGAAAGATGCAACTGCTCTTCTAACAACGCTTGTGGATAAGATTGACAGGGATATTATTTACTCTCTTCCAAAGCTAAAAGTTATTTCCAATTGCGCTGCAGGTTATGACAACATTGATATTGAAGCAGCAAAAGAAAGAAGAATTGCTGTAACCAACACCCCTGGTATTGTGAGCAAAGCCACAGCTGATATTGCCATAGCGTTGATGCTTGCTGTTTCAAGAAGGATATTTGAAGCCAGCAGCTTTTTAAGAGCTGGCAAATTTGAAGGCTGGCGCTTCAATCTTTTTCAAGGCTTAGGGCTTCATCGTAAAATCCTCGGAATAATAGGCATGGGAAATATCGGTAAAGAAGTGGCCAGAAGAGCAATAGGATTTGGCATGAGGGTGATTTATTACAGTCGTCACAGAATTCCTGAAGCAGACGAACATGTGTTTTCCGCTTCTTATTATCCTCTTGAAGATCTTTTGAGGACCGCTGATGTCATTTCACTGCATGTGCCTTTAACACCTGAAACCTTCCACCTGATAAACAAAGAAAGGCTTATGCTCTTGAAGCCCAATGCTATATTAATTAATACTTCACGAGGGCCGGTGGTTGATGAAGAAGCTCTTATAGAAGCCTTGAAAGAAAAAAGGATTTATGGAGCAGGGCTTGATGTCTTTGAAAATGAACCTTATATTCCCGAAGAATTAATGGCGCTTGATAACGTTGTGCTACTCCCCCATATAGGTACGGCTACTGTTGAAACGCGCCAGACAATGTTGATAGACGCCATACAAAACATAGTAAAGGTTTTTGCAGGGGAAAAACCTGACAGTTTTGTGTATTTACCCGAATGAGCCGTTATGCCTTGTAGAAGATGAAGCTTCCTGCTTCAATCTGTGAAGACTTATAAACCGCCTCTACTTTATAAGTAGAGGTCTTCTTTTGAAAAAATATAAAACTGAAAAGCGCAGCAAGCGCTCTTCAGTTTTGCATTTCAAAGGTTTTTTTCAATATGTTTCATTAGTTGTTCGAGCTCTTTTATCTTATCATCTACTAACCCTGTTTCAATCGCATCTCTAACACATGTTTCGATGTGCCTGTTTATTATCTCGGTGTTTGCTTTTTTCAAAAGAGCTATTACAGCTAAAAGCTGTGTGGATATGTCAACACAATATCTCTCATCTTCGATCATTTTCATGATACCTTCAATCTGCCCTTTTGCAGTCTTGAGAATTCTTAATGTGCCTTGATGCTTGACATGATGAGAATGGTCTTTCATTATAACCTCCTGCTTTACTTTTCTATTCTTACTAAGTCATAACCAGCATCATCTATAACTTCCTTAAACAATTCTTCAGGTAAATCCTTTGATAATTCGACTTTAGCAAATCCGCCTGCGAGGTCAACTTCAACTTTTCGCACGCCTTCTAAATCAGATAGAGCCTTTTCCACCCTCATTTTACAATGATTACAACTCATTCCATTGATAATCAGTTTCATTTTAACACCTCCGTGTAAGTTTTAAGTAATTGAGAACCGAGAGCCGGGAATCAATGATAAATAGCTATGCTTAGCTAAAACTCAGGTTGTGCGCCTGCGGCGGTTGAGTCGTTGTAGGTTGTGGATTGTGCGTTCAAATTTTATATTTGCCTTCCAGAAGGATTGAACAAAATCATATAACCTACAACCAACCATCTACAACTGAGAATTATGAGAACTGAGTAACGAGATCCGAGACCCGAGATTCGAGGTACGTGAAAAAACTTAAAGATATGTTTGAAACAAGTATTACTAGTTACTCGAACGGCGCCACTCGTCTTTTTAACTACCTTGCAAGCGTCGTACTATCAACTGTCGTTCCATCAACTGTCGTTTCACCAGTAGTCGCCCAATAACTTACAATGAAGTACGTTTCAATCTCAGTGCGTTCGTAACAACTGTAACGCTTGAGAAGGCCATTGCTGCCCCGGCAATCATTGGATTGAGCTTTAAGCCAAAAGCTGAGTAAAAAACTCCTGCAGCGATTGGTATACCAATTACGTTATAGAAAAATGCCCAGAAAAGGTTTTGCTTTACATTCCTGATAGTTGCCCTGGATAGCCTGATAGCATTTACAACATCTCTCAAATTGCTTTTCATTAACACTACGTCAGCCGATTCCAGCGCAACATCGGTTCCCGAACCAATTGCTATACCAACATGAGCTTCTGCCAAGGCAGGAGAATCATTTATACCATCGCCTACCATTGCGACAGTATAGCCCATTTCTTTGAGCTCTTTCACCTTTTTAGATTTATCTTGAGGCATAACTTCGGCCATAACTTCATCTATACCGACTTCTTTTGCAATAGCCCTTGCAGTTTCTACGCTATCCCCGGTTACCATAAAGGTTTTTATGCCCATTTTTTTCAATTCTTCGATGGCCTCTTTTGAACTTGGTTTTACTACATCTGCGATACCAAAAAGGCAAGCAGGCTCGCCGTTGTACTTCATTAAAACAGGTGTTTTTCCGCTTCTGGATAATTCTGTTGAAATTTCTTTTGCAATATTTGAATCTTTCAGCGAGCGCGTATTTTCAAGACTTATTTCTGCTCCATTGATTTTAGCAACAATTCCCTGTCCGGGAATAGCTTTGAAATCAATCGCTTCAAAAAGATTACCATTATATGCCTGTACTATAGCTTTATCCAAAGGATGAGAGCTAAGAGCACCTAAACTTGCTGCATACTTCAACGCCTGGGTTTTGTCGAATCCATTAAGCGGAATTATGTCCCTGAGAGAAGGTTTTCCTTCGGTAATGGTTCCTGTCTTGTCGAAGATCACTGCTTTTGTTTTATGTGTAATCTCCAAAGCTTCTCCACTTTTGAAGAGGATGCCCATTTCAGCTCCCCTGCCTGTTCCTACCATTATCGCCGTGGGAGTTGCCAAGCCAAGCGCACAGGGACAGGCAATTACAAGTACGGAAATCATCATAGTGAAAGCGAAGAGAAAACTGTATCCAAGAAAAAACCAGCTCAAAAAAGTAATAACAGCAATTACAAGCACTAAAGGCACAAAATATCCACTAATTATATCCGCCAGTCTTGCAATGGGAGCTTTTGAAGCCTGAGCATCTTCGACAAGCTTAATAATTTTAGCAAGCGCTGTGTCGCTTCCAACTTTTGTGGCTTTGATCTCCACTGTTCCGCTGAGGTTTACAGTTCCGCCTGCTACTTCTGATCCTTCCTGGATATCCACGGGTATCGACTCTCCCGTAAGCATAGATTGGTCAACCGAGCTGTTACCCTTGATAACCACTCCATCAACAGGGAAAGCATTTCCCGCTTTTACCAACAGAGTATCCCCAACTTCCACTTCTTCAACGGGGATTTCAACGATTTCTCTGTCCTTTTTAAGAAAGGCAGTTTTTGGAGAAAGATTCATGAGCTTTTTTAGGGCTTCTGAAGTTCGTCCTTTGGAGTAATTTTCAAAATATTTTCCCAGTGAAATCAATGCTATAATAACCCCGGCAGTTTCAAAATAAAGATCCATGGCATACGAGCTGTTGCCCATAGCAATTTGAATTGTTGCAAAAAGACCATAGACTACCGCTGCCCCTGTTCCTAAGCCCACAAGTGTGTCCATATTAGGATGGCCTCTGAACAAATTTGGAATGCCTTTCAGATAAAAATCTTTTCCTACAATCACAATGGGAATTGTCAAGAAAAGCTGGATAAGTGCGAAATTCAAAGGATGCAGTTCAGGTGAAATGATATCGGGTATAGGAACGTCCAGCATATGGCCCATTGCTATCAAAAGCAGTGGTAAAGCAAAAATTGAAGAGAATAAAAATTTTCTCCAGTATGAACGAATAACGTTTTCCCTTCTTTCAGCATCGCTATCGTAACTTTTGGTGGATATGCTCTTTGCTTTGTATCCAGCCTTTTCAACAGACTTTTTGATATCCGCTATCCTGACCACAGATGGGTCATACTCAATCGCTGCCTTTTCGGTTGTCAAGTTAACTGAAACACTGTTGATCCCATCAAGTTTATCTACAGCCTTCTCCACTGCTCTTACGCATGAAGCGCATGTCATGCCTTCAATTTCAAGCGATATTTTTCGAAGCTCTTTTGGCTTTTCAATTTCATATCCCGCTTTTCTTATCCGCTCCACAAGCTCTGACTCGTCAATACTACTTTCGACTTCAAATACCAGCTTTTCAGTAGCAAGGCTAACTACGGGATTTTTTACCCCTTCGACTTTTGAAGCAGCTTTTTCAACTGCGCGAACGCAGGCGGCACAGGTCATTCCCTTAACAATGAATTCCCTTTTCTCCACCATGACTACTCCTTCAATTTATCTTCGATAAGCTCAATAAGGCTTTCTGTAGTGAGTTCTGAATATATTTCACCATCTATTTCCGCAACAACAGCTTTACATACACCCAGACAATCGGATTTAAAAATCTCAATATCCGGGAACTTTTCTTTGACGATATTATAGGCTTCTACCCCCTTTTCGTAACAGCAAGATTCCCTTTGCGCGCATATTTTTATCTTCATAAGTTACCTCCTAACAGTTTTTTCATTTTTATGAATTCTTCTTCGCTAATTTCACCCTTTGCATACCTTAATTCCAAAATTCGTAGTGCTTCGGAATCATTATTTGATGTCACGGTTTTAGTTTTACTCCCGATATCTACAACACGTTTGATAACCCATAAAAGCACCACAAAAAACAGAACCATCAAAATTAAACCGAAGATAGGCCCAAACCAACCCCAACCACTAAACCATGCCCAACAACCCGCAGGATTCCAAAAGCCCCAGTGCATATCATTCGCCTCCCTTTAGGATCTTCAGCTTTTTCAGATATTCCTCTTCATCGATCTCACCTTTAACATAGCGTTCCTTCAAAACCTCTTCAGCCCTGCTCGCTTTTTCAGCAGACTCTCTGTTTGCGAAAAAATTTCTTATATACTCTGGCTTAATGAGAACGGAAATTAGAACCAAAAAAATCAACAAACCAAAAAACATCATGTAAATCACCTCTTTTTACACCCACCCCCCCGGGGGGTCTATCTATAATATCATGTTTTTGGTAAAAAAAGCTTGTCTAATAGAATACAAAGCTATTAAATAAAGAGTGACGAGTGTGATGATATAATGTTCATGATTCTACGATTCAAGAGGTGTAGAGAATGGAGCTTCTTTTAGTTGCCATAGCTTTAGCAATGGACGCTTTTGCAGTATCTGTATCTATGGGCCTTTCTTTGAAATTTGTTCCACTCAATACCGCATTTCGAACTTCATTTCATTTTGGGCTATATCAATTCTTTATGCCACTGATTGGTTGGTATGCTGCTTCAAAATTTTCAGGTTATATTCAGGGACTTGATCATTGGGTAGCTTTCTTTCTGCTGGCAGGAATAGGAAGCAAGATGATTTTCGAAGCTTTTGAGAAAAAAGAAGAGTCAACTGTTGACAGAACAAAAGGCTTTCCTTTGATACTACTTTCTATTGCAACCTCTATAGACGCCCTCGCCATTGGAATAGCTTATTCTTTTCTGGAAAGGGAAATACTATTCCCTGCAATTATTATCGGCATTATTGCCTTTGGCTTAAGCTATATTGGCATAAAAGGCGGTGCCAGATTTGGCAAGCATTTAGGAAACAGAGCAGAAATCATAGGTGGAATTGTGCTTATATTCATTGGATTAAAGGTGCTTATTGAGCATTTAAGTGGATGATAGAACAATGCTTGCAAGGCTGTCGATTGGTGGAGCGACTGCTGGTGGAACGACTGCTGGTAGTACGACAGTTGATGAAACGACAGCTGGTAATACGACTGTTGATGGTACAAGGAGTACAAAGCAGTTAAAAAGCCGAGTGGCGCCGTTCGAGTAACGAGTAATACTTGTTTCAAACATATCTTTAAGTTTTTTCACGTACCTCGAATCTCGGGTCTCGGATCTCGTTACTCAGTTCTCACATTTCTCGGTTGTAAGTGGTTGGTTGTAGGTTGTACGTAAATTTTGTTCAATCCTTCTGGAAGGTAAATATAAAATTTGTGACGCACAACCCACAACCTACAACGATTTTTATTAGACCCTTCCACCTATTGCCTGTAAAACTTGAGGTATTTTTCTCTTAGCTCTTTCATATTTTTTTCTGGAATATAGAATATTTCTCTATTTAACTTCAGCGCTTCTAAATATACCTGTATGTTTTTTTCGGTGACTTTAGCGGAAACGAAGGCTTCATTGAAGCTTTCTCCAACATTGACAAGCCCGTGGTTTCTAAGTATAACGGCACTGTTGTTTCCGAGGGCTTTGACAGCATTTTCTGCGAGTTCCCAACTTCCCGGATCTGCGTATTTCGCCACTTTAATTTCAGGCCCACATATCATGGCGCTATCTTCAATTAGCGAAGGAATCACCTCCATCGTCACTGAAGCAATTGATGCGTAAATTGGGTGAGTGTGCAGAATAAATTTCACGTCTTTTCGTGCTTTGTATATTGCCACATGAAGCTTCCATTCAGATGATGGAGCTTTTAAGCCTTCCAGTATATTCCCTTTATAATCAATAACAACGATATCTTCTTCTTTCATCTTATCGTAGGGATACCCTGAAGGAGTGATAAATATCTTTTTTCCATCCGTAATGGATACATTCCCCCATGTGCCTTTTACCAGGTCTTCATTGAGCATTTTTCTGCACGCTTTTACGATAGTGTTCTTATACTCTTTTTCCACTAAAAGACCCCCATTCATCAGATGATTTCTTTCGATACTTAGTATACATGAATGCAAAAGCCATGCAAGTTGGATTAAAAGTGAAGGGTTAAGGCATTAGGTATTATTCTTGAAAATGAATGTAACATACGACTGATTTGTTAATTGGTTTTTCACTGTATAGAAATAGCTTTCTGTATTCAGTGGGGATTTAATTATTTAAGGAGGTGGGGGTATGCGCAGAAAACTGTTGTTTTCACTTTTGATACTTGCTATACTTTTTGTTCTTGTAGGCTGTCCGGGCAGTTCTATCGATGAGCTTATTTCCAAGATGAAGTTCATCGATTATGCCTTTGCAGAAGGCGAGCCAGAAGTTCCGGCAGTCGCGCTCTATCTTGGTAGAGTCAAGAAGGATGATATTTTACAGGTTTACACACCGGTTCCTGAACCAAGATCTGGGGAGTTCATCGACAATGCAGTAATCATTTCACCCACAATAGGTGCCCCTGGATATCTTTATTATCTTGACCTTGCTCCTGGAGCTTTTTACAACCATCCCGGTAGAATAGTGGTGCTTGGTGAAGATGGAGAACCGATAATTGATGAAGAAGTTGAAGGCTGGCCTGTTCTCAATGGCCAAACACCGGAACCGCTTGTCTCTCCAATAAGTGAAGTTTATCAGAAAGCAATATTCTGGAGGAATATACGTTACAGGATTCCAGTGATAAAAATTCCGGAATGGATAATCGTCCAGAGAGTTCAGTCAGGAGCGGTTGTGGTTAATGGACTGACTCCAACACAAAATCTTTATTACGAAGCTTCACAGGCACACAATTTAATGTACAATGCTATGGTTGATTTTATGGGAGCAGAATACGTTAGGCAGGTAGAATATCCTTCTAACACCCAAAGCGATGTAGAAGCCGCTATTCAGTACCTTATTGAAACCAAGAAGGTAAATAGGCTTACATTGTATTTCATAGCACACGGAAGTTATGATTCGATGAACATAGGTGGAACATATTTAACAGCCTCTGAGCTCAAAGGCATCATTGAAAGTTACCGGAGCGTTCAGTTCTATGTGATGATCGAATCATGTCATGCAGGTAGCTGGCTTGAAGGTACTTCAAATATCGTTGACCCGCCAAACACAATCCTGGCAATTGCAACAACATCCGCTGACAAGAGTGCGTACCCAGATTGGGATCACGCTACTGGTTACACGGATGATTACAACGCGTCGACAGATGTTTATGTAGAATGGACGACTGACTTCCTTCAAATGATGTCATATTACACCGGTTCTGGCTGGTCATCTGTGACGAGTTATGCCTCAACTCATGGTATAGCAAATGAAGCTGCATTGTACGATTTGTGCTTCCTGGCAATAAAGGGTGGATCACCTCCTGGTTCATCCTACACATTTACAGAAAGAGTAGGCATCCAGGAGCCACGAATTTACAGAAGCTATTGATTTTTTCCGAAAACCAGCCCTTCAAGGGCTGGTTTTTTTATGAAAAGCCCATTATTCATTTGTTCTCACTTATTATGCATTTAAATGAAATCTCTCAGCTTTTTGTGGTGAGTGCGCTAAAATGTGTTATTATATGTATATATGAACATAAAAGTATTTATAAAAGGATGATGATATGAAATTCGAAAAACTCTTTTCAAATATCAAAATAGGCCCTCTTACTTTGAAAAATAGGATTGTCTTTCCTCCAATTTCAACTAATCTTGCTTCAATAACTGGAGAAGTAACGGACGAATTCATAGCTCATTACAGCCGAAGAGCAAAAGGGGGTGCGGCGTTAATCACTGTTGAAAACGCTTGCATCGATTTTCCATCGGCAATGATGGGAGCTACCTAGCCGAGGTTTGATGACGTGGTGTTTGTTCCTGGTTTGAGCAGATTAGTCGAGGAAATTCACAAATACGGTTCTTTGGCATTTGTTGAATTAACTCACCCGGGATTATTTGGAAAAGAACTACCTGTAATTGCACCATCAGTTGTCGATATAAGGCCTGACAGCACAAAACCACATTCGTTAACCAGCGAAGAAATTGAAGAAGTGGCTTTAAAATTTGCAAAAGCTGCGTTAATTGCAAAAAGTGCTGGCTTCGACGGCGTAGAAATTGAAGCAGCTCACGGACTTTTGGTTAATCAGTTTCTTTCGCCTATTGCAAATAAGAGAACGGATGAATATGGCGGTGCTTTGGAAAATAGAACGAGATTTGCCAAGTTGCTGATTGATAAAATAAAGGAATTTTGTGGACAGGATTACCCCGTTACGGCGAGGGTCGGCGTCGTGGATTATGTTGATGGTGGTATAAAGCCAGAGTCTCAACTTATGCACTTCGAGTTAACAAAATAAAGAAAAGAAAAACAGGTCATTGAAAAAGGCACGGAATCATCGTATATTCGTGGTGA